>SKQI01000084.1 GCA_007119095.1 Wenzhouxiangella sp.
CTGCCATCTGGGCACCAGCACCTGCTTTGGTGAAACCCCAGCGCCAGGTGCCGGCTTTCTGAACCAGCTTGAAAGCATCATTCGCCAGCGGGCTGAATCCGGCCCGGCCGAAAGCTATACCGCCCGCCTGCTGGACTCAGGCGTGAAGCGATGTGCGCAGAAAGTGGGCGAGGAAGGAGTGGAAGTGGCCCTGGCCGCCATGACCGAAGACCGTAAGGAGCTGGCCGAGGAGGCCGCCGACCTCCTCTACCATCTGTTGGTTTGCCTGCAAGCGAGCGGCGTCCAGCTGGACGCCGTCATTGAGGTGTTACGTCAGCGTCACAAAACGCCGTAGCTGACTTTCCCGTCGGCGTCGCTTAATCGTTACCGAACGAACCCAGGTTGACCGAGGGCGCAGCCATCAGCTGCGGGCGGGCGAAGAAGTAGCCCTGGAAGCGGTCGACACCGGCCTTTTCGTGCAGCCATTCGACCTCTTCGGCGCGCTCGATGCCGCTGGCAATCACGTCGATGTCCAAAGCGCGGCAGCTGGCAACGATGCCTAGGACCATGGCCTGGCGGCGCTGGCTGCGATCAATATTGGTGCACAGCTCGCGGTCCAGCTTGATGAATTCCGGCTGCAACACGACCAGGCGCTTGAGACCGGCCTCACCGAGGCCGAAGTTGTCGGCCAGGACGCGAAAGCCGGCGGCGTTGGCACGCTGGCGAACAGCGGCGAGCTGACGCGGATTGCCCAGGCGCTGCAGATCGGAAAACTCCAGCACCACGCGATTGGGCGCGATGTCGAAGGTCTCGGCATCCATCACTGACTTGTCAATCGTCATCGCCAGGTTGTCCGGCGTCACCTCGGTGCAGTTCAGGTGCAGGTCGCCGCGAACGCCGATCCGGGCAGCGTCCTGCAGGGCACGAGTGCGGCAGGCCTGGTCGAACATGGCCAGGTTTTCCGGCCGGACACCGGCAATTACCGCACCGGCCGATTGGCCATCGTGACCACGCACCAGGGCCTCGTAGCCGGCGATGCGCGCCTGGTTCAAACTCACCAGGGGCTGGAAGGCAAACTGGATGCCGACGCCAATCAGATCGGTGTAATCAGAAAGTACGGCACTGTTGTCGAATTGGTTGGTTGCAGCGTACATGGTCTTGACCCCTTGCTCCATCGGTTGTGGTGGTTTGCCAATGGATATGCACAAAGCGTGCCGAAAATTTTGAAACTGCGGGGTCAATCACACAGAACCAAGAATTTGTCAGTCCATCTCGCAGCATTTCGTGGCGGGGAAAACTGCCTTGGACTAAAACTGTCCAGCGCTTTGCCAAACTCGGGCAATGCTCAGGATGCAGTCAAAAATGCCTGGTAGTCGGCCAGCGCATCTGCCAGTCCAGCCTTGTACAAGCGCTGGCCATGGTCACGGCTGGCCAGGCTGGGATCAGAGCCGATGCGACCATCGGGAAAATGCTGGCGATAGTCACGGGCATCCCGTATCGGACCAGTCGGTGCCAGTTTTGGCTTGAGTTCGGCCCGCCGCTCGGCCTCGGGATAAGCATGCCAGGTCAACGAGATCTCCGATGGCGTGGCATGCGCGCCTTCGGCATCGCCAAACAGCTCGCGGCTGAGCGCCACGACCTGCTTGCCCATGAACCAGTTGGCCAGGCGAAGCTTGAGGCCACTGGCTTGGCCCGCCAGGCTGTGCTCGGCCCAGATCTCGGCGAAGGCGGCTTGAACGGTGGCGATATTGCCGCCGTGACCGTTGAGAAAGTAGAAGTGGGTAAAGCCCTGACTTGACAGAGAGGTAACCACATCCCTGACCAGCGCGATCAAGGTGGTCGGCCGCAGGGTGATCGAGCCTGGAAAGGCCAGGTGGTGCTGGGCCATGCCAATGGAAAGGGTGGGCGCGACCAGGATGCCTTCGTCAGCCATGCCGCCGGCGATGGTTTCTGGACAGATTGCATCGGTGCCGATAAGGCCGGTTGGACCATGCTGCTCGGTTGACCCGATCGGGATAACAACGCCCTGGCTGCGTTCAAGATAGGCCTGGACGTCTGGCCAGGTAGCGCGTTGCAAAAGCATGGTGAGAAATCCAGCGTTGGTTAATGCTTCAGAATAACCCAGCCCTAGTCCGGCATGCGGTCAAACAGCGTTTCCCACAGTTCGCGCCAGGTCGACCAGCGATGCCCGCCATCAATCACAAGCACCCGCTCCTCGGGCAACAGCTCGGCCAGCAGTCGGTTGCCGCGGTCCATGCGATCAGACCGGCCCCAGCCCAGCCAGATCTCCGGGGAGACGCCGTCGCGCAAGCAGGTCCAGACCACTTGTTCGAAGTCGCGACCGGCTGAACCCGCTTCCCAGGCCGCCGGTCCACCGGCTCGCTCGATATCGGTCAGGATCGAGCGCCCTCCCAGGAACGGTGCCAGGACAATCACGCCGGTGATTGGGGCACTATCGCCCTCGCACAGGAACAGCAAACTGCCAAAGCCGCCCAGAGACGGACCGGACAGCCATACCTGTTCATAACCCCTTTCTATGGCCGACTGAATGATGTCCTTCTCCAGCCGGTCGACCACGCTGCGCTCGCGGTAGTAACCCATGTGCGCATCAACCACAACCACGTCCCAGCCCGGCCGTCTGTCACGCACCAGGTCAACAACGCCCTCGCGGACAAAGCCATCGCCTCTATCGCGCGCCCCCGGCAACAACACCAGCAAGGTATCGGCACGCTGGCCGGCATGGGCTGGGAACCACTCGGCCGGCAGTTCACTCTCGGTCGGGCGGTTGAGGGCGCAGCCGGTCAGCAGCACCACCAACAACAGCATCAGGCCCGGTGTCAGCCACCGGGCCTGCGTCGTGTTCGCCGAGTCAAACAAGCCGTTCAATCAGCGCAGCCCTCGGCCTTCGACAATGCGGCCGTTCTCAAACACGATCGTGCGCTGGGCAAATCGGTTTTCCTGGTATACCCAGGTATCGCTGTCCATGGGGTTGGACGTGTGTACGGTCGGTGGGTAGCCGCGTGCCATCAGGGCCTGCTCCTTGGTCATGCCCATGCGCAGCTCACCGGCGCGAATGGCCCGCTGAATGTCGTCGGAAAACTGCTCGATTGGCGTTGGCTGATCGGCCAGCATGCGCGAAGCCAGCGCATCGATATTGATATCGGTATGCCGAGGCACGTTCTGAATCGTCACCCGGTCACCGTTGTCAACGCGCTCCAGCACCAGACGGCCATGACGACGATCAGTTTTGCTGACCAGGCGAACCTCGGTATTGATTGGCCAGACCGCACCACGGCTGAAGTTGGTTGCCTGGTGCACGTCTCCTTCGTGATGAAAACTCATCCGGGTAAAGTAAGTACCACCTTCTTCGGGGGAAATGGTTGGCGGTGCAATGGATTCGGCTATGGCCGGATTGCTCATCAGCCCGGTCAGGGCTAACAGCATGACGCTCAATGAAAGGCTGGAACACATCTTCATTTTGCTGGCTCCTCGTTTAAAGTTAATGTTGTATTTCACCCTGTCTACGAACTTCGACAAGGAAAACTGCCACTGACGCTACCGTCAAAGCCCACAATCACAGTTCAACAGAGTGCTGTTGATCTTGCAAGCGCAGGTCCGGAAATCGGACTGGCTTTGGGTAGACTGTAGGGCTAAGAGCGTGGTGAGTCCGGGAATGAGGCGTTTTCAGCTGTTCGAATTCAATGAAGCCGCATGGCTGCCGGCCTGCCTGCGAGCGCTGATCACCGACTACCTGGTGTGCCTGTGCCGGGTGACTCGCGCCTTCTACCAGCGCCTGCCGCTGTTGGCCGAAGCCATTCGACATGCGCCGCGACAAGACCGGGTGATCGACTTGTGCTCGGGTTCCGGCGGCGCCTGGCACCACCTGGCGGCACGGCTGGATCGGATGTTTCCACACCGGCTCCAGATACTGCTGACTGACCTGTACCCGGACCCGCGGCAGCGGCAGGTCGGCCACGATCAACGCCTACTCAGCTTCCACCCCGAACCCATCGACGCTACCAACCCGGAAGACCAACTGGCCGGCCTGCAAACGCTGTTCAATGCCTTCCACCAGTTTCCGCCGGGAAAGGCACGCCTGGTGCTCCAGCGCGCCGTGGAACAGAATCAGCCCATTGCAATCATGGAAATGCTGCAGCGACGCTGGGCGATGCTGCCGCTGATTCTACTGACACCGCTCATGGTGCTTGTTCTGACCCCGCTCATCCGCCCGTTTCGCTGGTGGCGAATTGTCCTGACCTACCTGTTACCGCTGGCGCCCGTAATCATTACCTGGGACAGCCTGGTGTCGTGGCTGCGCTGCTATCGGCCCGAGGAACTGCTCGGCATGGCTCATGAGCTGGACGCTTCTCACTATCGCTGGGAAGCGGGCAGCTACTGGTATCGCTGCGCACCGGTCACCTACCTGGTTGGCTACCCGTTTGAACAACGACAAACGGCCCGAGACCAGACCCTCAGCGCAAGCGGGCGAGCAAATGCCGTCGTTGCAACAGCCGTGCCCACAGCAAGCCGCTGACAAACCAGCACACGTAGCCGGCCTCGACAAAAGTAACCGCGAACAGGCGCAGGCTGAACCGCAGCCGCGACTCGGCCGGCACCAGCACCGCATCGAGCCCCAGCTGGCGGGAGAAAATCCGCAGTCGACCCAGGTGGTACCGGCTCGACAACAGCGCCAGCGGTCGCTCGCTCCCGACCAGGTCACGGGCAAATCGCAAGTTCTCGTAGCTGTCGGTCGATTCCTCCTCAAGCACCACCCGGGCAGGGTCCAGCGCTGTATGTGCCGCCAGCCAGGCCTGGCCTGCTTGCGCTTCCGAGGGTTGGCCACCGCCCAACAGCACGAATTTAAGCGCCGGTGCCGCTTCGGCCAATGCCGCGGCGCGCTGCAGGCGAACGACAAAATCCGGCGACGGCAGCCCCTGTTCCAGCTGGTGACCACAGACCAGCACCGTCCCCGTTGTCGGCGTCTGATTGCGCCACAAGGCATGACGCCAAACCCAAAGCCAGGACAGCAACAGGCTGATGCCGGCGGTCAGCACCAGCAAAACCAGGCTGACGACAAAGGATTCAAGCAGCGCCGAGTCGTTGGCGATACGGCGTAGGGAACGATCGTGCATATCGAGGTTTGCGAGGCTGGAGCCGGGACGCCTATACTAACGCCCATGCCGTTATTTCAATCTGTACCCTGGCCGTCCGCAGTCAGGGCCAAGCCCGGATTTTCCCTTTCGTGAAACCGCTGACTATTTCCGCAATGACCTTGACCTGTGCGGCCGGAACCGGCCTGCAGGCCGTGCGCAGCGCCCTGGCCAACGGCCAATCCGGCTTGCGCGCCAACGATTTCCCCCACTGCAGCCTCGATACCTGGATCGGGCGGGTCGGCGCCGTTGAAAACACGCCGCTGGAAGGGGAGCTGGCCGAGTTCGACTGCCGCAACAACCGCCTGGCGCTGCTTGGGCTGCAGCAGGACGATTTTGTTGCCCGGGTCCAGGCCCTGAAGCAACGCATTCCATCCGAACGCATTGCCTGCATCATCGGCACCAGCACCGCCGGGATCGGTGTAACCGAAGAGGCCTACCGGGAGATGGGCGAAGCAGAGATCTTTCAGCCCCGTCATCGCCTGCCCAGGGTGCATACGCCGCATACCTCGGCCGCGTTCACCGCCCGTGTCCTCGGCCTGGATGGACCCGTGCTGACCATTTCGACCGCCTGCTCATCAAGCGCCAAGGTGTTTGCCAGCGCCGCACGGCTGATCGACGCCGGGCTGGCGGATGCCGCCGTGGTCGGCGGCGTGGACAGCCTGTGCCTGTCGGTGCTGTACGGATTCCATTCGCTGGACCTGGTCTCCGACCAGCCCTGCCGGCCCTTTGATCGGGCGCGCAAGGGCTTGAGCCTGGGGGAGGCCGCAGGCTTCGCCATTCTGGAAAAGGAGACCGAACAAGGCTACGGCCAGCTGCTGGGCTGGGGAGAAAGCTCCGATGCCCATCACATGGCCTCGCCCCATCCCGAAGGCATGGGCGCCGCCGCGGCCATGACCGAAGCGCTGAGCCGCGCGCGCCTGGATGCTTCCGCCATCGGCTACATCAACTGCCACGGAACCGCCACACCATTGAACGACGAAGTCGAAGCCAGAGCCATTGCCAGCGTGTTTGATCAGCCACCGGCAGCGGCTTCAACCAAGGCCTGGACAGGCCACACCCTCGGTGCTGCCGGCATTGCCGAAGCCGTCTTCAGCCTGCTGGCCCTGAACGATGAGTTCCTGCCGGCCGGGCTGAACCTGGACGACCCCGAAGATGACTGGTCTGAATTCATCCTCAGAGAATCACGCCAGCAACGTGTCGATGCCGTGCTGAGCAACTCGTTCGGTTTCGGCGGCAGTAACTGCAGCCTCATTTTTGGAAGCCTGGCATCATGAGTCTGTCATTCGATGTGATTGGTGCCGGCATCGCCACTACCGGCGTGCCGGATTGGGAGGCCTTCCTGGCCGTGCTAGCAGGCGCAAACCTGGTCGAGGATCGACAAACGCCGCCTTCGGCCCTGCTGTCGCCGCGCGAGCGCCGTCGCGCCCCGCGCGCGGCCAAGCTCAGTTTTGCCGCCGCCGAGCAGGCCTGCGCCATGGCCGGACTGGCACCCTCCGAACCGATCGCGGTATTCAGCTCGGGCATGGGCGACCTGGATATCACCGACTACATGTGCAAAACGCTGAAAGACAGCCCCGAGCTACTCTCGCCGACTCGCTTTCACAACTCGGTCCATAACGCTGCTTCCGGATACTGGTCGATCGGTGCCGGCGCCACCGGCGATGTCACAGCGATCTCAGGCTGGCGCGACAGCGCCGCGGCCGGACTGCTGGAAGCCCTGTCCCGGCTGGGCGACAGCGACCAGCCCGTGCTGCTGGTGGTTTATGACGATCTGGCCCAGGGCCCGATGCGATCCCTCTGGCCCACGGAACACGCCTTCAGTGGCGCCCTGGTACTCACCCGCCCCGGCGCGGCTGGTGCCCAGGCGCGGCTGCTGGCCGAGATCACGCGCGCCGACAGCGACGCGCACGACCCCTTGCCGGCAACGCTGGCTGAGCGCATGGCCGACAATCCAGCCGCCCGGCTGCTGCCGATGCTGGGCCTGATCGCCGGCCACGGCCAGTCCATCACGCTGGGCAGCGAGCAGGGTCCGGGAATAAGCATCAAGCGACAACCGGCATGAAGACGGTTGCCGTCATCCCCGCCCGCAACGAAGCCCGCACGATTCGGCAGGTGGCCGAAGGCGCGCTGGCGGCCGTCTCCACCGTCATCGTTGTCGACGATGGCTCGGAAGATGACACCTCGGCGGCGCTGGCCGGCCTGCCCGTCAGCATCATCCGCAATGACCAGGCCGGCGGCAAGGCAGCCGCCCTGGCGCGCGGTTTTGCCGACGCCCTCGACGATGGCGCCGACTGGGTCGTCACCCTGGACGGCGACGGCCAGCATGACCCGGCAGATATCCCGCGCCTGCTGGACGCGGCCCACCACCACCCTGATCACCTGGTGCTGGGGGCACGCCTGCGCCAGCGCCATCGGCAGCCCGGCATTCGAAAGTTCGCCAACCGCTTTGCCGACTTCTGGATTTCCTGGGCCGGCGGTCAGCGCGTCCCGGATAGTCAGACCGGCTTTCGGGTCTACCCGCGCGGCCTGCTAGAAACAGTGCAACCCTCAACGGCCAGGCGCCACGGGTTCGTATTCGAAACGGCCATGTTGGTCGACGGCGCCAGACGCGGTTTTCCCTGTGTGGCGGTCGCGATTGACAGCGTCTACCAGGCCGATGCCCGGCCCAGCTATTTCAAGCCCGGCAAGGACGTCTGGGAGATTTTCTGGTTCGTGTTTTGGCGGATTGTGCTGTCAGCGTTCTACCTGCCCGGCTTGTGGCGCATGCTGGTGCGTCCAGCCCTGCATCATCGCCCGGCAATTCGTGAAGATCGCGTGGACGCGGCCTGATTTAGTTTATTGTTGTCAAAGCCTATTCCAACTCAGGTGTCAACCATGCAACCCGATGTCGTCATTCTTGGCGGCGGACTGGCCGGGCTTACCCTGGCATTGCAAATCCGCCAGCAGCGCGCCGATCTGAATATCACCGTACTGGAGCGCCGGCGCCATCCCGTGCCGGTATCCGCGCACAAGGTTGGCGAGTCGACCGTGGAAATCGGCGCGCATTACCTGGCCGAAGTCATTGGCCTGCGCCAGCACCTGGAAGCCTGCCACCTGCGCAAGTACGGGCTGCGTCTGTTTTTCGATGCCGACAAAACCGAGGATCTGGCCGCTGCAGGTGAACTGGGTGGCAGCGGCGCACTCAGCCAACGCAGTTTTCAGATCGATCGCGGCGTGCTCGAAAATCACCTGGCCGAACGGGTCGCCGAAACGGGGATCAGCCTGATTGGGGGCGCCACGGTGCGCGATATACGCCTGGCCGAGCACGACGATGACGATCACGAGGTCTGTTACCGCGCAGACGACGGCGAGCAAACCATAAAAGCCCGCTGGGTCGTTGATGCCATGAGCCGCGGTAGCATTCTCAAGCGCCGCCTTGGGCTGGCTGAAGACAATGGACATCAATGCTCATCGGTCTGGTTCCGGCTTTCCAGCCGGATCGACATCAGCGACTGGAGCAGTGATGACGCCTGGCACGAACGCTGTCGCAATGTCCCGCGCTGGCTGTCGACCAACCATCTGATGGGTCCGGGCTACTGGGTATGGCTGATTCCGCTGGCCTCGGGATCCACCAGTGTCGGTGTCGTGTTCGACAACCGGCTGCACGACTTCGACCAACTCAAGACCTACGAGGGCACCCTGGAATGGCTGGCCGAGAATCAGCCCATGTGCCGGCGGGCCATCGACCAGGCCGGCGGCGAACTGCAGGACTTTCTCTACCTGCGCAACTATTCACATGGCTGCCGGCAGGTTTTTTCCGGCAAGCGCTGGGCCCTGACCGGCGAGGCCGGCGTTTTCCTCGACCCCTTCTATTCGCCCGGCAGCGATTTCATTGCCATCAGCAATACCTACATCAGTGATCTGGTGGCCCGTGATCTGGCCGGCGAGTCCATTGCCCGGCGCGCCCGCGTCTACCAGCACCATTTCTTTTCCTTTTACGAGTCCTCGCTGCTGCTCTACCGGGATCAGTACCCCTTGTTTGGTCACGCTCGGGCGATGAGTTCGAAGACCATCTGGGATTACGTCTACTACTGGGGCGTACTGGCCCTGCTGTTCTTCTCCAACCGCCTGACAGACACCGATTTCATCCAGCGTCATGTCGGCATGCTGGAGCAGCTGCGACGTCTCAACGGCGAGATGCAGGCCCTGTTCCGGCGCTGGGCCGAAGTTGAACCGGCCATTGATCCCCGCGGCTTGTTCATCAACCAGACCCATATGCCGTTGTTGGTCAAGCTGAATGAAGAGCTGGGCCAGGTCGCCGAAGACGACCTCGACCGGCTGGATCAGCGCTTGATCGACAATGGCGCAATGCTGCGGCGTGTCGCTGGTGAAATCTGCGATATGGCGCCGGAGCAGGCGCGCGACTGCGTCACCCTGCATACGCAGCCGAAACCCAACGAGGATGTACTGCTGGCCGGGCTGCCCGCCCGTTTTATCGAACCGGTTCTTGCCGCGTCAGCGCGCCGATAGTCAAGCGGCGATAGTCAATCGACTATCAACCGGTCATCAACCGGCGCAGACCGCTTCGATTTCGACCAACAGGTCTGTACGGCAGATGTCGCCCTCAAGTCCGACCACGGACACGCCCGGCCAGGCCCGGGCGAGATGATCACGCACGGCTGGCCAGTCGTCCCTGTAGCGAACGTAGGCGCGCAGCAGTGCATCCGGACCAAACGTTTTCAGCCCCGGTCTGGCCAGACGGGCGGCGCTCTCACCCAGCAAGGCACGCAGATTACGTTCAATTTCGTCGAGTTGGGCAATCAGATCACCCTCGTGCAGGGTTTCATGGCCAACCACGCTGGCCGTGCCCGAAATCATCAGCAACATCTGCCCGTCAGGCTGCGGCAAGGCGGTGGCACGCGCGAAAGACGGGCTGCGCGGCCCGTAAATCCGAGGGTAACGGTAGGCGCTGACCTGGCGCGGATTTTCGATGTTGATGCCCGGCCGGCTGCCAGTCAGCAGAAAAATCCGCATCGCCGGGTCATGGCCGCCGATGGCCGTACCGGCGCACAGTTCAGGCAAGTTGATGCCGGCGCGTTCCAGACTCATGGCCCGGCCCAAACAAAACTGTCGGTAACGCTCGAGGTCACCCTCACCGGCATTGATATCCGGCAGGAAATTCCAGGCTCGAAGCAGGCACGGCTGCTGATGGTCACGAGCCAGGTTCAACAGCCTGGTGTAGCCCTCCTCGGCCAGCTTGCACGGGTTGACAGTGCCATCATCCCTGGCCTGCCAGGACAGAAACAGCAGGTCACCGGCCTGGCGCCAACTGACACCATCGCCGCAGCCTTCGTTATCCAGCCTCTCCACCTGCCAGCATTCGGTCTTGAAATCACCACCAAGAAACGGCAGCCCCAGTTTCAGTCCAGGGGCCGGGGCGGCGTCTTCGAATGCAAAGCTGGCCAGCGCCTGGCCGTCGACCGTCGGGTCAGCCTGAACCTCAAGCGCCATACCCTGCAGGCGCGGCCCATAGCGCGGATCGCTGGCCATCAGCAGGCCGCAACCCGACCAATGGACAGGGGCACTGGCCTGGTCTGCCTATCTGCTTCATGGCGCCAGCCCGGGACGGTCGACATCACGACCGGGGGCGCAGTGGAACTGAACGACTCGAGCTTCATATCGTTGGGTGTGAAAATTGCGTTGATATTATAATGACCCGCGTGCCTGAACCGTTGGCGGGATCGCTCTCGTTAATACGTAATCAGGACAAGGCATCCTGCCAAGCAAATTGCCACGCAGGGGAACAGGGAAACCAGGGTCGCCAGAAGGCGGCGAAAGCCTTCAACCAATACAATTATTCCTTGGAGGAACCACAATGAGTGCTGAACAAACGCCGAGCGAGCGCAAGCTGGCCGAACTGATCATCGAATCCCTCAACCTCGAAGATCTGGAGCCGGAGGAGATCGAGCCGGAGAAACAACTTTTTGGCGGCGAATACGGCCTGGACTCCATTGACGCCCTGGAACTGGCCCTGGCCATTTCCAAGACTTACGGTGTCCAGCTCAAGGCCGATGACGAGAAGAATCGCCATGTGTTCGCCAACCTGCGGTCGCTGAACGATCATATCGAGTCATTGCGCGCCTGATTGACCGTGACCGCGGCTACTCTTCCGCGCCATCCCGCAGGCAGCCTCAGGGTGCTGGCATTGATCGCCTACCCGGCCTTGATCTGCCTGGCCCTGCTGCTTGAACGACCGGAGCTGCGCTCGCTGGGTTTGCCTGTGCTGGCTATCGCCCTGGTCGGGCCATGGCCAGCGCAGAAAGCCGGCAAAGTGCTGCTGATCGCCAGCCTGCTGCTGATGCTGGTCGTCCTGAACTTTCCAAGCCTGGCCTTGTGGCCCCCCGGACTGATCTGCCTGGCAGTGGCCGCTTTCTTCGCGAGCACCTTGCGTGCGGGCCAGCGCCCGCTGATCGAGCGAATCGCGCGTCTGGTGCATGAACAGCAGGGGCGCGATGTCGAGCCCGAGTCGCTGCCGTGGATGCGCGCCTGGACTGCCGGCTGGGCGGTACTGCTGACCGTGATCGGCGCTGTTGCCACGGCGCTGGCTGCAGCGGACCTGGCCGCCTGGTGGCTGCTCTGGATTACCGTGGCGGCACCCATTCTTTTCCTTGGCACCCTGGTCAGCGAATATTTCCTGCGCCGCCGTCGCTTCCCGGACCACGACCACTGGCCACTGCGGCGCTTTTTATCCCTGCTGGCCAGCATCCGACCACAGCAGGTGGCGAAATGACGCATTTGCCGCTGCTTGAGCGCAAGCTGTCCGACCCGATCGCCAGCTATAAGGGTGAGCTGTTCACCACCGCACGTCACATCGCCCAGGCTCAGGCGCTGTCCAGAAACCTGCCCGGCGAAGGTGCGGTGGTCAACCTGTGCCACGACCGCTACGCCTTTGCCCTGGCCCTGGCCGCCGCCCTGCTCGCCGGCCGCACCACCTTGCTGCCGGCCAATCGCCTGCCGGCAACCGTTGATGACCTGCTGCGTGAGCACCCAGACAGCGTGGCGGTCAGCGAGGAAACCATCGACGGCTTGAATCATCGCCAGATCGATGTTCAAGCCGCGCTCAGCGTCAGCGACGAAGCAACCCGAATCCCTTCGATACCAGCCGATCTGCTGGCGGCCATCGTCTTTACCTCGGGCAGTACCGGCCCGTCGTCGCGCGTCTTCAAACCCTGGCGCACCCTGCACGACAGCGCCGTCATCAACGCCCGCGAGTACGGGCCTGGACCTGACCTGACCCACCTGGTGGCCACGGTACCACCACAGCACATGTGGGGCCTGGAAACCACCATCCTGATGCCCTGGTTTGCCCCGGTCGTGATGGTCAGCTGCCAGCCTTTCTTCGCAGCCGACGTGCTGGAATTGATAGACGAAATGCCACGGCCGCGCGCGCTGGTCAGCACGCCGGTTCACCTTCGCAACCTGACCGAAAGCCCAGAGCCGCTGGTTGCCATTGACCGTATCTATTCCGCTACCGCTCCCTTGAGTCCCAACCTGGCCAGGCGCCTGGAGGCAGACTGCCAGGGCCGGGTCACCGAGGTCTACGGCTGTTCCGAGGCCGGCTGCCTGGCCTGGCGGGAACCGGTGCGCGAGCAGCGCTGGCACTTGTTCAAGGCCTTCCGCCTTAGCCAGGCCGGACCACGCTACCGGGTCGAAGCTGAGCACCTGCCGGAAGCTGTCACCCTGATGGACCGACTCAAGGTGGCCGCGGACGGCACCTTCAGCCTGGAAGGCCGCGATCATGACCTGGTCAACATCGCCGGCAAACGCGCTTCGCTGGCCAGCCTGACCCAGACCCTGCTCGACATCGACGGGGTGCTGGACGGCATCATCTTTCAGCCGCCGGAGCCTGGCGACGAGCGCGTGGCCCGTCTGGCGGCGCTGGTCGTCGCCCCCCGCCTGACCAGGCAAGAACTGCGCAAGGCCCTGGCCCAGCGAATCGACCCGGCCTTCATGCCCAGGCCGCTGAAGCTGGTCGAAGCCCTGCCCCGGGCCGAAAGCGGCAAACTGCCGCGCCAATCCCTGGTTCGTCTGTACGAGCGGGTCTGCGAGACCGCCGGATGAGTCAGATCGAGCTAGAGCTGACCGTGCCGGCATCACATCCGGCCCTGCCTGGTCATTTCCCCGGCCAGGCCATCGTACCCGGAGTGGTGCTGCTGGCCCTGGTGCATGAGAACGCCTGCGCGCAACTCGACTTCGCCGCCGGCCCAAGCCGCTGGTCGCGGGTCAAGTTCCTGCGCCCCATCCTGCCGGATGAGTCATTTCGCATCGTCATCGACGGCGATCGCGACCGCTTCAATTTCCGCATCGAAACCCACGCCGGCGATCCGGTCGCCCGAGGTCAGTGTCGACATGCCGAACTGGCGTGAGCGACCCGAAGGGGGCAACCGTTTCTGGCTGGCCCTGATCCGCTGGGTCATTCTTCATATCGGGCGCGGCTTCGCCCAGTTTTTCATGGTCCCCACCGCCCTGTACTTCATGCTGGTGCGCGGGGTGGAGCGACGCGCCTCGCGGGCCTGGCTGGATCGGGTCGAAGCGCCGCGGCGCGGCTACCTGGGGGTCCTGACTCACATCTACACCTTCGCCATCACCATCGTCGATCGGGTGCTGTTGCTGTCCGGCCGCGAAGACGAGCTCGACATCCGCAGCGAAGGTGCCGAAGCGCTTCAGGCAGTGATGGAAACCGGCCAGGGTTGTGTTCTGCTGGGCTCGCACCTGGGCAGCTTCGAGGCCATTCGCGCCTTTCGTCACCACGCCCCACCCAACTGTCGGTACCTCAAGGTGGTGATGGATCGCGACCAGAACTCGCTGATGACGCGCATGCTCGAGGAAATCAATCCCGAGATTCGCGACACCGTAATCGACGCCCGCCAGTCAGGCCCGCAGATTGTGCTGGAAGCTGCCGAAGCCTGCGCCGCCGGCGGCATGGTGGCCATGCTGGCCGACCGTACCTTTCGCGATGAAGCCAGCATGGAGGTGCCGTTCATGGGGAGCAGCGCGCGCCTGCCGGTGGCGCCGCTGGCCGTGGCCGCCGCCCTGGAGGCACCGGTTTTCCTGGTATTCGGTCTTTATGAGGGCAAACGACGCTATCGCCTGGTATTCGAACGCCTGGAGCAGCCCGGCAAACTGCCCAGCAATCGGCGCGAAAAGCGTGCTCGACTGAACCAATGGGTGGCCGCGTATGCCCAACGACTGGAGCACTACGCACGCCGCTATCCCTACAACTGGTTCAACTTCTATGATTTCTGGAACACTTGAAACCCTGCTGCTGGCCCCGCTGATGGCCCTGACGATCATCGCGGCGGCCCCCGAGGATCAGCCGGAGGCGGCATCCCGACCCGATCTGCCCGAGCTGATCAGCCGCCTGGCCGACAGCGAGCGGGAGCTTATGCGCTTCGAAGAAACGCGGCCCAGCACCCTGCTGGCCGAACCGCTGACCGTAACCGGCAGCCTGCAGCGGGACGGCGATCACCTGATTCGCGAAACCGAATCACCGCGCCGCGAAACCCAGACCCTCAGTGAAAGCCATTTCGAAGTCCGCCGCCCGGGCGGCTTTCGCCAACGCTTCAGCCTGAGCCGCGCGCCCGAGCTGGCCGTGCTGCGCCAGGCCCTGCTGGCGCTGCTGGATGGCAACCCCGATCAGTTAGAGCAACATTTTTCCCAGGCGCTGAGCTGGGAAGGCGAGGCATGGACCGTCGCCCTGATACCGCGGGATACGGACATGGCCGAGCGGGTCGACAAGCTCCTGCTCAGCGGTCACGACGATCGACTTAAATCCCTGACCTTGCTGCTCAGCGACGGCGACTCGATCCAGACCCGTTTTCTCGATCAACCGTGAATGCCACGCTGAAAGTACTGGCCTGCCTGGCCATCGTCGTCGGGCTGGGCGTGTTTGCGCTGAACCAGCTTGAGCTGGATTACCGCCTCGATGCCTTCCTGCCTGCCCCGGCCGATCCCGAACAGGCGCTGGTCGTTGACCAGATCAGCGCAGGACCCGGTGGCCGCATCATCCTCGCGGCCGTTTCCGGCGGCAGCACCGAGCAGCGCATTGCCATCAGCCGCGAACTGGCCGGGCACTGGCGCGAGCTCGACGACGTGGTCCGGGTTGACAACGGCGAACTGGCGCTCGATCCGGTCACCGAACAGCGCCTGATGCAGCTTCGCTTTGTGCTGCTGCCGGATGTTGAACAGCAGCTTGGCGAAGCCGCCCTGACCGAAGCGCTCGCCGATCGCGTTTCTGATCTTGCCCTGGGTGGGCGCCAGGTCGAGCAACTCATCCGCCGCGACCCACTGGGCATGCTGCCCGAACTGGCCAGCCGTCTGGCCACGGCCGACGGCGCCGAGCAGCAAGACGGCGTCTGGCTGGACCCGGACGGCGAGCGCGCCATGCTGGCCGTGATCAGCGCCTGGCCGCCGTTTGCCATTGCCGAACAGGCCCGCCTGGTCGAACAACTTCAGACCCGCTTCAATGAACTCACCGACGGCACGGATTTCAGCCTGACCCTGGGCGGAGCACCGGTGATTGCCGTCGACAGCGCCGAGCGTTCGCGCAGCGATGCCATCACCTTGTCGCTGATCGGCTCGTGTTTTCTGCTGCTGGTCCTGAGCCTGGCCTGGCGCTCGCCCACCCTGGTCCTGGCCGGTGCGCTGCCGCTGGCTGCCGGTGTCGTTGCCGGCCTGCTGGTCACCGCCCTGGCTTTTGACCAGGTTCACGGGCTAACCCTGGCATTCGGCTTCACCCTGCTGGGCGTGGCCCTGGACTACCCGATCCACCTGTTCGGCCATGGCCAAGACCGCCGACTGTCGATCGCCGCGCGCAATATTTCCCGACCGCTGCTGCTCGGCGCGGCCAGCACCTTGATTGCCTACCTGGCGATCTGGGCATCGACCTCGCCTGGCCTGGCCCAGCTCGGTGCCTTCTCGGCCGCCGGCCTGGCCACGGCCGCGCTGGTGACCCTGGCCCTGCCCGCCCTGGGCATCCTGCCGCCGGCCCGTGGCCCCGGCATGGTCCGAAGCTGGCCTTACCTACCCTGGCTGCCACTCGTGCTAGCCGGTGCGGCGCTGATTGCACTTGTCCTGCAGGGCGAACAGCGCTGGTCCGCCGACCTGACCCGCTTGAGCCCGGTCGACAGTCAGGCCCTGGTCGATGACATCGAACTGCGCCAGGCCATGCAGACCGGCGATGTGCGCCACATGATCGTGATCGGAAAGCCCGAGCTGGAGGATACGCTTGAAGCGGCCGAAGCCCTGGTTGAACGCCTGCCCGAGGCGGTCGCCAGCGGCTGGCTCAGCGGCTGGCAGACACCGACCGATCTGCTGCCCAGCGCCGCCAGCCAGGCCCAGCGCCGCGCCGCCTGGCCAAATCGCCAGGACATGGCCGACAAGCTCGACGCCGCCGACGCCCGATTCCAGCCCGAGGCCTTCGAACCCTTTCTCGATGACCTGGACGCATTCCACCACCACGGTCCGCTGGAACCGGACAGCTGGCAGGACACCGCCCTGGCCCTCCGCCTGGACAGCCTGCTAACCCGCGACCAGCAGCACTGGCGAGCGCTGATATTGCCGGTTGGCCTGGCCGACGCCGACGCCCTGGGCGCATGGCTTGCTGAGCTGGACACGCCCGCCAGCCTGGTGGACCTGCGCGCCACCTCCGAAGCCATGGTCACGGCCTATCGCCGCGATGCCGGCACCAGCTTGCTGATTGCCATGGGGCTGATCGTGCTGTTGCTGGTTCTCCGCCTGGGCTCACCCCGCCTGGCTGGTGGCATCCTGCTACCGCCCGCGGCGGCCATGCTCTGCACCGCTGCCATCATGGCCCGTGTCGATGGCGGCCTGACCATCGTCCACCTGGTCGGCCTGCTGCTGGCCGGCGGCATCGGCCTGGATTTCGCCATTTTCTCCCGAACCCTGGCCGATGAACGCCGCCAGCGCGCCCGCACCAACCGCGCCATCGGCCTGTGTTGCCTGTCCTCCGGTGGCGTCTTCCTGATCCTGGGCCAGTCCGACATTGGCTTGTTGCGCATGCTTGGGCTGACCGTCGCCCTGGGCATTCTGCTATCTTGGCTGTTTGCCAAAACCTGCCAACCGCCACCACGAAACCTGTGAAATCGCTTCCACCCATTGCCGAACTCATCCCGCATGGCGGCGACATGGTGCTGCTGCACGAAGTGATCAATTTTGACCACGAGCAGATCGAATGCCGCGCCGACTGCGATCCTGCAGCCGGCCACCCGCTGGCCAGCGCCGAACGTCTGCCGGCCACGGCCCTGGCCGAGTACGGTGCCCAGGCCATGGCCGTGCACGGCGGCTTGCTGGCAGAACCCGGCCAGCCGCCGCGCCCCGGCCGACTGGTCGCCCTGGGTCAGCTGGAACTCAACGTCGACAGCATCGATCAGGCCACTACCCTGTCAGTTACAGCGACCCGTTTTGGCGGCGATGATGCCGGTCAACTCTATGCCTTCGAGATCCACGCCAATGACCAGTGTCTGGCCCGTGGTCGGGCGACGGTCATGTTTGCCCACAGCGGAGATCAACCATGATTGCGCGCAGAAGACGCAGCGCCGGCCGGCCCGACCCTTGTCGGGCGCTGGTCACCGGCGGCTCGGGCGGCATCGGTGCCGCCATTTGCAGCCAGCTGGCCGCAGCCGGCATGAGCGTCATCGTTCATGCCGGCTCACGGCTGGACCGGGCCGAGGCCACCGCCGAACAAATTCAGCGCAATGGCGGCCAGGCGCAGGCGATCCAGTTCGACCTGGCCGATGCCGCGGCCTGCCAGACCGCCATGGCCGAACTGACCGAGTCCGAACCCTTGTCGGTCATCGTCCATAACGCCGGTGTGCACGACGACGCACCGCTGGCCGGCATGTCAGCCGACCAGTGGCAGCGGGTCGTCGAGGTCAACCTCAACGCCTTCTTCCGCGTCGTTCAGCCGGCCCTCTTGGGCATGGCCCGCCAGCGCTGGGGCCGGGTCATCGCGGTCTCCAGCGTCGCGGCCCGTCTCGGCAATCGCGGCCAGGCCAACTACGCCGCCGCCAAGGCCGGGCTGCACGGCGCCGTCATTTCGCTGACCCGCGAAATGGCCGCGCGCGGCATTACCGCCAACACCGTGGCACCGGGTCTGATCGACACCGGCATGCTCGAGGAAAGCCACAGCGAGCAGGCCCTGGCCCTGGTCCCGGCAGCGCGCCTGGGTCAGGCCGAAGAAGTCGCCGCCCTGGTCGCCTTCCTCTGCTCCGAACAAGCCGGCTACATCAACGCCCAGCTGATCGGCATCGACGGCGGCATGGCACCAGGCTGAGATGACTTCCGTCACTTGGCCCGGCAGTGACTCTCGGCAATAATGCACACTCACCTGAACGGGACATCAGGCCATGGGAGACAATTTCCAGCCGACCACGCAACGACTGCACCACCTTGACGTACTGCGGGGCTTTGCCCTGTTCGGCATTCTGCTGGTCAATTTCGAATGGTTTGCGCGGCCGCTGCAGGCCATCGTCCTGGGCGCCCAGCCGGATCTGGGCGGCGCCAGCCTGGTCGTGGACTGGCTGATCAAGGCACTGGCCGAAGGCAAGTTCTACGCCCTGTTTTCCATGCTGTTCGGGGCCGGCTTTGCCCTGATGGCCGAGCGCGCCAACCGAAAAAGCGCGCCTTTCTGGGGCGTTTACCTGCGTCGTCTGCTGCTGCTGTTGCTGTTCGGCATAGCCCACATGCTGCTGGTCTGGGCCGGTGACATCCTGGTCGTGTATTCGCTGTGTGCTTTTGTCATGGTGCTGCTGTTTCGCAAGACACCGCTCAAGCGGCTATGGAAATGGGCGCTGGCATTTTTCATTCTGCCGCTGGTGCTGATGTGGCTGGGCGCACTCTCTATTGCCGCCACCCAGTTCGACCCCGATCTGCACGAATCAATCATGGCCGACATGGCAACCAGCACCGAAGAAATGCGCGCAACGATCGAGGAGGCTGCGCGCATTCAGAATGAAGGCAGCTGGGGCGAGAACGTCGGTCAGCGCCTCCGCGACGGCGCTTTCATTCTGGCGAACTTCGTATTCTGGGTGCCGCCGATTCTCGGCTTTTTCCTGCTGGGTCGCTGGCTGGTGGTCAGCGATCGCCTGACTCGCCCCGGAGAACATCAGCTGTTCTTCCGACGCTGGCGGTCGCGCGGTCTGCTGTTCGGGCTACCGCTGACGCTGGCCGGCACCGCGCTGATGTACCGGGCCGTGCAAACCGTGCCCACCCTGGATGTGGCGCTGGGCATGACCCTGTTCATGGCCGGGTCGATATTCCTCGCCCTGGCCTATCTGTCGATAGTGACCCTGGCCAGCGAACGGCTGCGCTTTCTCGCGCCGGCCGGGCAGATGGCACTGAGCAACTACCTGGCCCAATCGCTGTTCTGGACTTGGACTCTGTATGGCCACGGTCTGGGCCTGGGCGCGGTGCTGCCGCGCTGGTCCCACCTGTTGCTGGCGCTGATCTTCTTCGCCCTCCAGGTTGCCTTCAGCCACTGGTGGATGGCACGTTTCCGTTTCGGCCCGATGGAGTGGCTATGGCGCAGCCTGACCTATCTGCAGCTCCAGCCCTTGCGTCGAGGGGTTCATTGAGCCGGCGGTGATTCTGCTTCCGGCTCCTCCTCGGTTTCCTCGCTGTCAGGCGCCTCTGCCTTCTCATCTTCCTCATCCTCTGGCGGTCGCTGCCGCGATTCACGCTCGCTCAGGCCGCGAATGATCAGATCGCGGCTGCGCAACCGGCGCTGCTCCGGCTCGGCATCCGTCGCACCGGCTTCGCTGTCCTCGGTAGCCGGTACATCGGGGTCAGGTTCCGGTTCGCGGTCAGGTTCGCGCGGCAGCAGCCGCTGCTCGATCTGGCGACGCAGGGCCCGCTCGGCCACACCGGCAAGGTCGACCGACACCACCGGCTGGGTCATTGGCCCGGCGATGGTCAGCGGAATTCGTCCGCCGGTAGCCTCGCGTACGGTCCGCGGCAGACTTGCAGCCAGGGTTTCCCCCAGGGTCAGTTCCATCCGGTAGTCCAACTGCCCGGCCGGCAGATCCAGTTGACCGCGGCCGGCCAGCCCCAGGTCTCCGGCCAGCATTTGCAGATCAGGCAGTTCAACGACGCCGGCACGCGCCTGCAGTCGACCGCCGAACTGGTCAAATTCGGTCTGCCCGCCGAAGGCGCGGCTGATGTTGCCAACGTTGGACCGGGTCAGCTCCTGTCCGACCAGGGCACGCAGATCCACGCCCAGCAAGGCACCCTGCTCGACCTGGAACTGGCCGCTGCCATCCAGGCTGGCCAGAATGCTTTCGGCATCCAGGCCGCTGAAATTCAAATCCAGGGTGAAATCCCCCAGGCCCTGCACGGGCGCAGCCACGCCGCCAAGCGCGGCCAGGCGATCCACCGCGATGCCACGCAGCCGCGGCTGCAGCTCGACCCGCGGCGGATCTGCCCGCAAATCAACGCTGGCCCGGCCTTCGAACGCGCCGCCCAGCAGCTCTGCGTTCAGCGGCGCCAGCACCAGCTCACCATCTCGAAGACGCGCCTCGGCAATCACGTTGGCCAACGTCAGCGCATCCGACAGCACCAGCGAGCCCAGGCGCAGATCAAAGCTCAAGGTCAGCGCGTCCAAGGCACTGAAATCCGGATCGGCCGAATCGGCCGGCTCGCCCCTGGTGCGCGGCGCCTGGTCGTCAGCTGCCATCAGCGGTCGCAAATCCAGCCGGTCGCCCTGAACCGCCAGCTCGGCTTCGATCTCCCGGCCCAGCACCAGAAAGCCACGGGCGGCCAGCGCCTGCTCATTGAATGACAAAGTGGCCGCGGGCAGGTCCATGCGCGTTTCCTGTCCCAAAGCCAGCCGTGCCGGCTCATTGATGACCAGAGCCAGGCGCAGTGCATCAATGGCCAGGGTGGTATCCAGCACCGGCAGGTTCACCACCGGGTCAGGCCCACTCAAGTCAACCTGGGCACCCGCCCGGGCGCTCAACCTGGCGCCGGCCTGGGGCAGGTGGCCCTCCAGCACCAGGTGGCTCAGATCGACTGAAGAGACATTGGCAGCCACGTTCAACCGACCGCTGAAGCGTTCAAAGACCAGCAGCTCACCGGCCTGGTCAGACATCGCGCCGGAAAGGCGAAACTCCGTGGCCTGGTCGGCACGAAACGGATCCAGGCGCAAATCCTCGATCACGAACAAAACCGATTCGCCGCTGGCCAGGTCCTGGCTGATCAGTCGAACGTCATTGAAGCGCACTTCGCCCAGGGTAATCCCGCTCAAATCCGGCTCGGCGTCAGGGCGATCCGGGCTCTCGGTCAGCAAGCCATCCAGATTGGATCGACCAGCCGAATCCGACACCAGGTGAAATTCGGCACCGCTTAGCGTCACCGTGCCAATATCCAGCTCACCGCGAAACAGCGGCCAGACGCCGACCGACAGGGTCGCCGTACCCACCCGCGCCAGCGGCGGCGCCTGGACAAAGTCGGCCGGGTTGCCAACCCCGACATCACTGACCTCAATGGCCACGCGCGGAAACACCCGCAGCGACAGCGGCCCGTCCAGGCTGACCTCGCGCCCCAGCTGAGCCGAGGCCCGGCTTGCGATTTCGTCCCGATAATCATTGGGGTCGACCAGCCATAAAAGCAGCAGCGGAACAACCACCAGAATCAGCGCCAGGGCCGCAGCCAGAACGAGCACGAGCTTGCGCATGGTCAAACCTCTAGAAGAAATCAGCGGGTGGAAAGCTTAGCAGAGGTCCTGACCCACCAGCACTTTCCGGGCGATCAGCGCCAGAGCCAACATCAGCATCAGCCACGCCCAGGGCGAACCTAGCAGTACCGGATGGACATCGGTCAGAATCAGCAGTTCAATGTTGGTGACAAGACCGGCCTCAGGGGCCTGCACTTCGACGATCAACGCACCGCCGACCGAGCCAGCCACGGCATGGACCTGCACCTGCCCGCTATCGTCGGTCAACCGCTCAATCACATTAGTGCCATTTTCAAACTGCAGGCTGGGACCGGTGGCCGGGGCCAGAAAGCGCAGGCGCTCACCGGCGCGCGGCTCGCCCCACTGATCCAGCGCCTGGACGACCAGCGGCTCCGGCAAGGGCTGCTCGGCCTCGACCATCTGCCCGGCACCGGCTTCGATTCGAAGAACGGCCGGCTGCGGACCAAAGAAGCGGCGGGCATAGATGCCGAAACCCGAGCCATCCTGGCCCAGCGTTTCCCAGGTAGCGAGGAATCCCCCGTCAGGCAGCCCGGTCACGGCCGGGAAATCCTGGTAAGCCTCCTCTTCCTGGCTGATCCGAAACTCATCACCGAGAAAACGACCGCCAGGGCTCAGGCGGCGGCCATAAATACCCTGGTCAATGAAATCCGGCGTAAAGCTCTGCCACACCACGATATAGACGCCGTTGCCATCAAGACCGATTTCAGGCAGGTCCTGAATACCCTCGTCGAACTGGTTGACCTGCATCTCACCGACGAGCGGCTGACAGTTCGGATCGTAAAGGCGCACCATGACCCGCTGGTAGGTAAGACTACCCAGGCCGATGTTGTCCTGCCAGGCAATGGCAAACCGTCCATCTTCAGCAATGACAACGCGCGGCTGAGCCTGGCCGCCCTCGGTCGTTTCATTGACCAGAAACTCATCACCACCGCTTCCGCCAAAGCTCAGGCAGCGCGCAAACACGCCCCAATCGCTACCGTCCTGCATCGCACTCTGCCAGACAACAACCTGGTCGCCGCGCTGGTTCATCGCCATCGCCGCCGAGCGCTGGGCGCTGTCCTGGAACTGGTTGACGGCCCGCAGCGGCCCCAGGGGCTGGTCCTGGGCATCGAAGTAACGCGACAGAACATTGAAGTTGGTGCCAATGACCTGCCGCCCATCCCAGACAGCCGCCACCGCTCCGTCCTCCAACAGGGCAATGCTCGGCAGAATCTGAATATTGTTGAGATCCTCACTCAGCCGACGCTCGCCAGCGGCCGGCACGCCATCAACACGGAACCGCCGCATCTGGATGACTTCCGACTGGCTGGTGCGATCACGGCCATTCCAGGCGACGGCGAAACGCCCGTCAGGCAACATGTGCACGCGCTGGCCGTCCTGGACACCTTCATTGAACACGTTGACCGCAAACTCCTCCCCCAGACGCGAACCGTCGGCATCCAGGCGCTGGCCGAAGACACTCCACACCGACCCATCCTGGTTGCGCGACTGCCAGACAATCACGGCCCGGCCGGCCGCATCGGAGGCCACGTGCGGCACGCGCTGATCAGACGGGGCATGGGTGTTGACCTGAAATTCAGCGGTGGCCAGATCACCGAACTGCTCGGCCGACGCCGGGCCGAAGAACGTCCACAGCAAGACAGCGATGAATGACGCCCGGTAACGCATTTTCAACTCGGCGGCAGGAATTCTCCCCGGATTCTCGCACAAGCCAACCCGACGGGCGTCGTATCCGGTCAGCCATCGGCACTTTTCAAAAAAAAGCCCCGCACAGGGCGGGGCCGACAAAATCAGGGTCGCTTCGGTCTACAGACCAAACCAGGCAAACGCATAGTTCTCCATGATTTCCTCACGGTGGGCCGCGACCAGCTCGAGAATCTCGTCCGAGACCTGGCGCTGCATCTCCGGCGGCTGTTGATCGCCGAAAGCCGCTACCGCCACTTCCTCGCCCAGTGCACGATAGACGGTATTGCGAACGAACTGGTACTCCTCCAGGCTGAAGTTGTGCCGATTCAGGGCCTCAACCTGCTGACGCTTGCCTTCCATGATGAGATCGCCCAGATCGCGGTAGGCAGTCACCATTTCCGTCAGGCTGGGATCGCCGCCGCGCCGTTCAATATCGGCTTGGGTTTCCTTCCACTTCTCTTCCAGGTCTTCGAGCTTGCCCTCCATGCCGGAGCGCATCATGGACTGGGCAGCCAGAAAACGCTGAA
>SKQI01000246.1 GCA_007119095.1 Wenzhouxiangella sp.
GGCCAGCGCGATCACGGGCAGAATCATGTTGCGCAGCTGTCCTCCGCCCCAACCACCAGCGGGCAACCAGCCGGCATAAACGGCAAACAGCAGGATCAGGATCGGGGCGAGGACGAAGTTCGGTATCGCGATACCGGTCATGGCCGAACCCATCAGCGCATAGTCCAGGCGCGAGTTCTGTCGCCAGGCGGCGAGGGTACCGATCAGGACACCGAATACCAGGGCCAGCAGCAGGGCCGAACCGCCCAGGCGCAGCGAAACCGGAAAGCCCTCGGCGATCAGTTCGTTGACGGTGAAATCGCTGTACTGAAAACTCGGCCCCAGATCGCCGCGGGCTACCGTACCCAGGTACATGAAGTATTGGATGACCAATGGCTGGTCAAGGTTGTACTTGGCTTCCAGGTTGGCCATCACTTCCGGCGGCAGGCTCTTGTCCTCGTCGAAGGGCCCACCCGGCGCGATGCGGATGAGGAAGAAGGCGATGGTGATCAGGATGAGCAGCGTCGGGATGGACCCGAGCAGTCGCCTGAGGATATAACTCGCCAGCATTCAGTTAGCCCTTTCGTCGACTGGATCCTGCCTGAGCAGAAACATGTACCGGCTGGGGTGCTGATCTAGAACGTTGGGCTCCCAGCCGCGCACATAGGGTTTGACCAAACGGTTCGACACGTAGGTATAAACGGGCGCCAGGGGCTGGGCGTCCAGCAGCATCTGTTCTGCCTGATGCAGGAAGTCCAGGCGTTGTTCCAGATCGGCGGCACGCGCGGCCTGGAACAACAGGCGGTCATATTCGGGCTCGAAAAAACCAATGTCGTTCTGCGGGTTCTCGCTGAAGAACTGCTCGAGGAAATACATGGGATCAAGATAGTTGCCGATCCAGCCGGCGCGGAATACCTCGGTAACCGCACGCTGCCGGCGTGTGTTCAGAAACACGCGGAATTCTTCGTTGATCAGCGAGGCGTTGACGCCCAGGGCCTGCTGCCACATCGCGGCAATCGCCAGCGAGATGCGCCGGTGATCTTCGTGTGTGTTGTAACGGATTTCCACGCGCAGCGGATTATCCCGTCCAAAGCCGGCCTCGGCCAGCAACTCGAGGGCGTGGGCCTCGCGCTCGGCCTGGGTCCAGGCAGCCCACTCCGGTTCGGCCCGCACGTAACCCGGAACGCCCGGCGGCACGTAGGAAAAGGTGGGCTGCTGACCGAACCGGGTGATCTTTTCGGTGATGATTTCGCGGTCAATCGCCATCGACAGAGCCCGTCTGATACGCGGGTCATCGAATGGCTCACGGGTGGTATTGAAGCCGAAATAGTAGGTGCCGAACCAGTCGGCCACGGACAGCTCGTCGGCCAGGTTGGCCTGGATCCAGTTGTACTGGGTGGCGGGCACCTCGTAGGTCCAGGACAGCTCGCCGGCCCGGTAGCGCATCAGTTCGGCGGACAGGTCCTCGGTCGGGTAGAAGAAAACCTCGTCGAGAATGACGTTGTCGGTATCCCAGTAATAGGGGTTGCGCACCACCCGAATATGCGACTGCATCGCCATCTCGGCCAGTTGGAAGGCGCCGTTGCTGACCATGGCGCCGGGACGGGCCCACCGATCACCATGGGCTTCAACCGTTGGGCGATGGACGGGGTAGGTCAGGCTGTGGCTCAAGACCTCGATAAACAGCGGGTTGGGCGACTCGAGCACGACTTCCAGGGTCAGCCTGTCGACCACACGCACGCCCAGGTCCTGGTAGGGCCGCCGGCCGGCGATGATTTCTTCGGCGTGAAGCACGGGGTTGAGCAGGATCGCGAAACGTGAACCGGTATCCGGGTTCACGATTCGGCGGAAGCTGAATTTCCAGTCATCGGCGGTCATCGGATCGCCGTTCGACCAGCGTGCTTCTTCGCGCAGGAAGAAAGTCCAGGTCAGGCCGTCCTCGCTGACTTCCCAGCGCTCGGCCACGCCGGGAATAATGGTGCCGTCGGGGGAGCGCGCAACCAGGCCTTCAAACAGATCGCGCTGCACGTGGGTGCTGGGCACGCCCTCGGTGACGTGGGGATCCAGCCCTTGTGGCTGGGTGCCATTGCCGCGGTGCAGGATCTGGACCGGTGCCAGGATCGACGGGTCGGGTCGACCGTCTTCGGTGAAGATGACTTCCGGCAGATTCCAGCGCGCCACAGGCACGTCCGATTCCAGCTCGGAACGGTCGCTGCAGGCAGTCAGCGCGAGAACCAGAGTCAGCAAAACCGGAATTGTTACAAGGTAACGCATGGCGGAATCTTAGCAGAAGGTACAGAATCAGCTCGACCCGCGATCAGCGGGGCCTGGAAGGTGTCTGGAAGCGGCCGGCCGTCGAAAAATCAGCACGCAGTATAGCGACACCGCGAGGCGACTGCACCCCGCCCGCTTCGAACCTCCTGGCTCGTTCGCCGTCAAAAGCGACCTTGAGACCGCCAATCCCCAGGCCCTTACCGATGCGTTTTTGCCAGTTTCCATCGATTATTTTGTCATTGCTACTGTTCAGCCCCGCGCTGCAGGCGAACACCGAAATCCAGGTACCGCTGGTTGTCGATCAGCCCCATCTGGAACGAATGCTGGGCAGCGCGCTGGGGCTGGACGAAACCGGCAGGGGTCGTGTGCAGGCCGATGGCTGCAATTTCGCCGATCTCAGCGATTTGCGCCTGCAAGTCATGGATCAACGCCTGACTCTGGACATGGGCCTGGTCGCCCATAGCGGGGTGATGGCCATGGGCCACTGTCGTGGGCCGGGACCGGTCGGAAGTCGGCTGCACCTGGAGCTCAAGCCCGGCATTGATGGCCAGGGCCTGGCCGTTGTATTCCGTGCCGAGGGCGCGGAACTGCGCCGTTCGGACGGCAGCCCGGGCCTGCTCAGTCGGCCATCGCGGATCCTCGCCGACAACCTGGTCATTCCGAGAATAGAGCGCACGGTGGTGGATGTCAGCGGTGTGCTGATGGCTATTGATGACTTGATCGAGGACTTCAAGCCTGGCGCTGGTGGCACCGAAAGCCTGCTAAGCCAGCGCGCGCGATTGAGTCAGGTAACGGCTGAACCGGATGGCTTGCGGGCCGAACTTCTGATCAAAGTAACGCAGCCGCCGACAGCCGAGCCCGCACCGGAACCCGTTCTGGACGCAACAGAGTTGGCTGAATGGCAGCGAGTAGAAGATGAGCTGGACGGTTTCCTGACCGTACTGATCGCGCGCCTGGCCTCGCAGGTTGACAACCGCGACCTTCAGCTCGACCTTCTTGCCTTGTTGCTGGAGACTCGCCAGCGCATTGCCGAGGCATTGCTGATCGATGATCCATCCGTTGATCCGGTCAGATCGCTTTTCCTGGAGGCCTGGGACGGGCTCAAACCCTTGCTGGCCCGGCTGGAACCGATGGATGTGGCCGACGATCGCGATCTGCGCCTGGCGGGTTTCATTGCCGCCGGCGATGCCCTGGCGGCACTGGACGCACTAGGCCCGGAGTTCGGCCTGGAAATCAGCCGCGACGGCCTGCGGCGCCTGGCCCGACTGCTGCTGGCCGGCGATGCGCCGATCAGTTTCACCCCACTGCCGCTGAACGAAGACCCGGCCCTGCGCCGACTGTTTGGGCTAGACCCGGATAGCCCTACCATTGGGCCGGCGATGTCCTCCATCCCTTGGTGGCAGCGCCTGCTGCCGTTGGCCCATGCCAACCCGGTTTCGCTGGCCGAATCGCTGCGCGGGGTCGTCGCCAGTCCGGCGACTCTGGACAATTACCTGGATCTGGTCGCCAGGCTGCTGGATGCGGTCTACACCGAGCACATGGCCAACGGCAGCCGCATTCCCGCAGAGCATCGCGAACTGTTCCGTCCGCTGGTCAGGGCCACGGCCTGGCGCGAATCCTGCTGGCGCCACTATGTTGGACCCGCGGATCAGCCGCGCGTAATCCGCTCATCGGTGGGCGCCATCGGCATGATGCAGATCATGGGCCGGGTGTGGCGGGGCGTCTACGATGTTGAACGCCTGGAAGCTGAAATCGAATACAACATCGCCGCCGGCATTGAAATTCTCGAGCACTACCTGGTCGACTACGCTATTCGCCGCGGCGAACACCAGCACCCGGGCGGTGCTGACAACCTGGTCCGGGCGACCTATGCGGCCTACAACGGCGGCCCCCGTCACCTGAGCCGTCATCGCCGTGACGACACCCCGGCAAGCCTGCGGGCTATTGACGAATCGTTCTGGAATGAGTTTGTCCAGATTCGTGAGGAAGGCTGGCCGCCGGTGGCCCGATGCTTTTCGGTTGCCGAATAGTAATCAACCGGCCGGTAGGTAGTCGATTGCATCCGGGAGCAAAGCAGTGCGCTAGTCGAGCGGCGAGATCCGGATCCGCAACTCCCCGCTGTTGTCCGAAAAGTGTCTTGCTGAGTCATTCGCCATAAAGTACAGCGCCCCTTCTTCTATGGCGGTGAACTCAAATGACGTCCCCACATAAAATGCCAGCGATGATTGACCAATTTTCCCGACCAGCGCACCGTGCGGGTAGCCAGCGACGGTTTGCCCACCAATATTCCAGCAAGCCAGGGTATACATACCCTCGCCGCTGGCATCTGTGGTTCTGCACAAGGGCCCCATAGACCACGAACCCTCTGCTGAAAGCTGATAGCGCCGACCTCGCTGAATCTCCACCCCTGCACTTTGCCAACGATTGACGTTGGAATGCACAACAACGGTTCGGGGTTGCGACAGGGGTTCGGGATTGGGGTACTCACTGAATTCATGGGCATCCTTTGCTTCCGCCCTGCGCTGCAAAAATTTCAGCTCTGACTCGGCAATGTTTTGCTCCAGGGCCGCCTGCGCTTCTTCCCGCCGGCGCTCTTCTTCCGCTGCCCTGGCTGCTGCAGCGCGTTGTGCTTCCTGAGCTTCCTGAGCTTCCTGAGCTTCCTGGGCTTCTCGTGCCGCCACTCGTGCTTCCCGCTCCTGGCGCTCCGCTTCCAACCGAAGCGCTTCCTGCTGACGCGCCAAGGCTTCAGCAGCCGCTTGTTCCTCTTCCAGGCGCGCCTGCCGACGCTGATCCTCCAGCGAGGGTCCCGACAGTTCAGGCTCACGCTCGCCCGGCGATGAAGTAACGCGGGTGTCCACCTGCTCCGTCACCAGCTCACTCTCAGGCGTTGCCGAATCCGAGTCCACTACAGTGTCAACAGGCGGGGTGGCCGGGAGCGAATCTGCAAGGGGCAGATCGACACTCCTGGCCCGCTCACCACTCCACTGCCAATAACCCAGAGCCGCTATCACAGCAGTCATGAAAAACGCACACCCGAACCACAGCAGCCCACGAGGGGGGAAACGCCGCCGGGTCGCTGAAGAACCTGATAACGATGGGGCCATCACCACCGTGTCGTCGGACTGAAGCATCTCACGCCACTGAGCCAGGCTCTGGGGACGCTGCCGACCATGGAAACAAAGCGCCCGGTTTACTGCTTCCAGCAAACTTGGACTGTAGTCAGGACACTGTGCTGGTTGCAATCTGGCCAATGGATCGGCTTTGCCTTCCAGCAACGCCCTGCTGCGGGTCACAGCGTCCACCGGGTTGTCACCAGTGATTGCCCGATAAATCGTTGCACCGAGGCTGTAGATATCTGTCCAGGGCCCTTGCTCCTCGCCCTTGGAATAGTATTGTTCATAAGGTGCATACCCGGGCGACACCATGCTGGTCATGGTATGGGAATCCCCCGCGACAGTCTGCCGGGCTGAGCCAAAGTCAATCAGAACCGGTGTTCCGTCTTCACGCACCACGATATTGTCGGGCTTGATATCTCGATGAATGAAGTTTTGCTGATGCACCTGATGTAATCCATCGAGCACCGGCAGCATGATCGACATGAGTTCCCGTTCCGGCAGCGTCTGGCGTTCCGCCAACAGACTCTTGAGGCTGCGCCCATGCTCGTAGGCCATCACCATGTAGCCGGTATGAAGCTCTTCAAAAACCGTGTAGACGCGAACGATATTGGGATGCTCGAAGCGTGAAAGCACGCGAGCCTCATCAATAAAGCGGGTTAGCCCCCAACGATACAAATCAGCATTTTCAGCGGAATCGGGATGCACCGTATTGTCGGCATCCCGGGTGGCAAACTGGGTCGGCAGAAACTCCTTGATGGCAACCGGCTTGTCCAGATTGCTGTCGCGCGCCAGATAGGTGATACCGAACCCACCTTTCCCAAGCACGGAGTCAATGACATACCAATGCAGGTGCGTATCAGGTGGTAACGCCAAGCGATGCTGCGACTGATTCAAAACAGAATACCCGCGAATGATTGCCGCCTATCGTTCACCACCATACAGCGCCAGGCAGACCGGAACAAGCTTGTCAGACCCCTGTTGCCCGGCGGCTTGAATATGTGTAATACCTTCCGCTTACAGCCCGCCAGTGATGGGGTCGCGATGTCGGAGCAAAAAATGAAGCGGGTTTAGCTGCAGGCAGTAGAGAAAGGCCTTTTCGGCAGACGTCAACGGCATCGTTGATACACTGTGATCATGAAAGCTTTTAAGTTGCTCGCGGTAGTTTTGTTGTTGGTCGCGCTCGGTGCCTGCGGGGGCGAGGTTGAGGAGGATCGGCCAGAGTTAAATGATGATCCGGTCATATGGCGCTCGCCGGTGGTGGTTGCGACGGGTGACGCGGAACGTGGTCCGTGGCGGATGAACGAGTCGGAGTTTCACTATGTTGACGATCCGGCCGTCGCCGCTGGCCAAGATGGGGAGACGCTTTTCGTGTGGGTTGATAATCGGGCCCAGACAATCTACTTCCAGCGCTTCGACGCCGAAGGCGAAGCCTTGCTGGGCGAGCCCGTGGCGGTCTCAGACAGCCCGGATGTATTTTCCTGGCTGCCCCGCATAGTCACATCAGATGGCGGCAACACCATCCTGGTAGCCTGGGAGGAAATCCTGTTTACCGGCGGATCACACGGTGGAGAAATCCTGGTGGCTCGGTCGGAGGACGGCGGACAAAGCTTTGCCGAACCCGTCAACGTTTCCTGGACCACGGGCGGTGCCGGCAAGGGCCGGCAGTCTGAAAGCCGTTGGGACAACGGCAGCCTGGATTTGGTGGTCGACGGTGATCGGGTCTGGGTCGCCTGGACGGAATTTGACGGTGACTTGCGCCTGGCTCGCTCGATGGATGGTGGCAGCCGATTTCAGGATGCCATCCATATCAGCGGCAGCGGTGATCAGCCGACCCGCGCTCCCGCGCTGGCCTTGCTGGATGACGGCAGAATTGTGCTGGCCTGGACCTATGGCGAACAAGACACGGCCGATGTCCAGCTGGCCGTTTCAAACGATGACGGGGAATCCTTCGAGCTGATGGGCCCGGCGCTGGAACGAGCCGGTTATGCCGATGCACCGCGCCTTGCTGTCGACGGCCAGGGCAATCTGCACCTGGTGTTTGCCGAAGCCGCACAAAACCCCGGCGAGGGTGCCGGATTGGTACATGCCAGGGCCGGCGATGACCTTGACTTCGGTGCGGGGCAGCTGATCCTCGAACCGTCGGGTACCGGCCAGGCCTATGCCGGCTTTCCGCAGCTGCTTAGTGACGGATCAGACCTGGTCGTGACCTGGGAAATTCTTGATCGGCAGACCCGGCTTTCGCTGGGGCTGGGGCTGCTGCATTCCGGCGATGGCGGCGATTCATTCAGCCGTCCACTGCTGGTGCCCGGAACCGGAACGCCGGAAGGCGGCTTTGGCGGCGGACTGCAAGGACTGCTGATGCGCAAGGCGGATATGGGGCCCGGGGGCAGGCTGGTGGTCGGTCACAGCCATTTCATTCCCGATACCCGCAGCGAAGTATTGCTGATTCGAGGGCGGATAGATGATTGACCCGACGAGGATTCCGGCAAAGAGCGACTGCAGCATCGCCAGAACAAGGCCGGCTGACCCTAAACAAAAGTGGCATTTGCGGCGCTAAACCGCAAATGCCACACCCTTAACTGCCATTGAAAAACAATCAGGGCTCAGCTGTCCACCTGTTCGCCAGCTTGCCTTGCTGGTCGAACTCCGCCGCAGCCATGATGTGCTCACGCGGCCCGCCGCTCTGACCCAGCCGGTACACGATGACATTGAGCTCGCCTGATCCGACCATGACGTCAGCAA
>SKQI01000273.1 GCA_007119095.1 Wenzhouxiangella sp.
GCCTGATGCTGCAGGAGGGTCGCTTTTTCAATCGCTCCGACGAAGAACGGCGGCGCCTGGTGTGCCTGATTGGCACCGAAGTGGTCGAACAGCTTGAATTACCCGGCAGCGGCTTGGGCGAGTTCATCCAGATCGGCAGCGAGTGGTGCCGGGTGATCGGCGTGCTCGAAGAGCGCGGCGAGCTGTTCGGTTTCTCGCAGGACAACCAGGTACTGCTGCCGTTCAACACCATGCAGCGCCTGATCGGCCCAAGCCGGCGGATGGATATCAGCATTCAACTGCGGGTGGTCGAGGTCGATCGGATGGAGGAAGCCAGCGACCGGATCCGCCGCGTCCTGCGCCAACAGCGCGGCCTGAGCCCGGGCCAGCGCGATGACTTCCGGGTTCAGACCGCACAGCAGCTTACCGAGGGCTTCAATACCATCGTCAACACGGTCACCGGCGTGGCCGCCGGCATCGTCGGCATTTCGCTACTAGTCGGCGGCATCGGCATCATGAACATCATGCTGGTCTCGGTCACCGAACGGACCCGTGAAATCGGCATCCTCAAGGCCCTGGGCGCAACTCGCAGCGATATCCTGCTGCAGTTTTTGATCGAAGCCGTGGTCCTGTGCCTGCTCGGCGGGCTGATCGGGCTGGCGATCGGCTACGGCATAGGTGCGGCTGCCGCGATGATGCTGCCCGGATTCCCACCGGCCCACGTTCCGGCCTGGGCCATCCTGCTATCGGTCGGCTTCTCGGCCACGGTCGGCATCATCTTCGGCATCCTGCCCGCCGCCAAGGCCGCCCAACTCGACCCGACCGAGGCGCTGCGCTACGAGTAGTCAAACTCTTCTTCGAGGACGCGTGCAATTCTCGCCATCCTGAAAAAATCGTTTTGCCGCCCCGAGTGGATACTACTTTCCGCTCCTTTTAGGTATGCTTCTATCTTCGAAGACGACGAATCGATTTATGACACATGTCAACGTAGAACTGCCCGAGACGGTCTATTCCGTGCTTCATTGCGGACCTGATGAGCTCAGCAGCGAGCTGCGCCTGGCCGCCGCGGTGCAATGGTACGACCAAGGGCGTATCTCCCAGGAAGCTGCGGCAGAGATCGCCGGCCTGGACCGAACCGATTTTCTGCTGGCCTTGGCACGGATGGGCAAGGACTCATTCCAGGTGGATTTCGACGATCTTGACCGCGAACTGACCCGTGGCTGAAGCGGCGGCCATTGATGCCTCGCCGCTGATTCTCCTGTCTCGTAGCCGCCATCTGGATCTTCTGGAAGCCTTCGCGAAGCCAGTTTGGGTGCCGCAACCTGTCGCCGACGAGATTTTTAGGCGTGGTGCTGAAGACATCACTGTTCAGGCCATCGAGCATACCGATTGGCTGGTAACCAAGCCCATCACCGATACGCCCACAGCCATACTGGAATGGCGGCTAGGCGCCGGCGAGTCCGCCACCTTGGCATTGGCTCTTGCGCATGGTTTGGAAGCGATCATCGACGACTTGGCAGGCCGCAAGTGTGCTGCCAGCCTGGCGGTACCCGTGCGTGGCACCCTCGGCATCGTGCTGGCGGCAAAACAGCGCGGATTGATCCCACTGGCCCGGCCGGTCATCGAGGACATGATGCGCGCTGGGCTGTATCTGTCCAGAAAAGTGCTCGAAAAGGCGCTGCGGCGAGTGGGCGAATAAACAAACGTCCGAAGGCCGGCTGCGCGAACGAGAGACCTGACACCCACGCTAAAGCCTCAAGACTCATGCGGTAGAGTGAAGTGTTTTTCACAGACTCTACAAACCATGGCTCACATCCAACCGCTTCCTGCATCAGCCACGCCCGAGCTGGCCGACACCTTTCGCCACTTCGAGGAAATCCTGGGCTTTGTGCCCAATAGTCTGCTGACCATGCAGCGCCGGCCGGCGATTGTGCGCGCATTCGGGGAGCTGACCGCCGCGGTGATGGACCCGGACGGCAGCGTCGATCCCGGCTTCAAGCGGCTGCTGGCGCACTTTGCCAGTCGCGCTGCCGGCTGCCAGTACTGCCAGGCGCATTCGCTGATTGCGGCAGGCATCAGCGGCGTGGCCGAGGAAAAAGTGGCCGCCGTGTGGGAATATCGCTCCAGCGAACACTACAGCGAGGCCGAGCGGGTTGCGCTGGACTACGCCCTGGCGGCCGGCGCTGTACCGAACGAAGTCGACGAGCCGCTGATGGAACGCTTGCGCGCGCACTGGACCGACGAGCAAATCGTCGAAATGCTGTCCGCGATCTGTCTGTACGGTTTCCTCAACCGCTGGAACGATTCCATGGCCACCGATCTCGAGCAAACGCCGCGCAAACTCGGCAAGAAAGTGCTGTCCCAAGGCGGTTGGGACGGAGGGCGCCATCTGCCGGGTCAATAAGAACATGCGAATTCGGGGATGGGTGTCAGATTTTCCTCTGTTAACTCGTAGATGCGAGTTGAAGGGCGATTTTGCCCGGCCATTTACTGGGAGATTTGGCAACCATGGAGAAAAGTCATTCCATTTTTTTCCAAGGGGATGAAAATCAAGTCACAAAGGGGCTTTCATGGGCCGGCATTTTGCTGGCGCTGCTGCTGGCGTCTTCGCCGGCTGTCGGTCAAATAACCTTTGTTGTCAACTCACTGGGAGATGACGGCCAGGAATCCAACAGCGCCGGACTGCTGTGCTTTACCGGCAACACCATCCCCCCTCAGATCCCGGAATGCACCTTTCGGGCGGCCCTGGAGTCGGCCAATGCCGCCAGTGAGCCGGTGGTCATCGAGTTCTGGTCCGGCATCGAAACCCTGAATGGGCGTTCGGAGTTTGAGATTGGCTCGGCTCTGCCGTTCATCGACAATCAGATCACCATAGACGGTACAACGCATCCCCTGTACCAGGGCAATAACGACGTCAGGGTTCACCTTCGATACACCGGCTCGTCGACGGGCACGCTCAGTGGCATCCGCTTTAGTTCCAGCGGAGGAGGATCGGGATCCACGGTCAGGGCAATCGGCATTCTGAGCTTTCCCGGCAGCGGCATCCTACTCAACGGTGGCAATGGCTATGTGATCGAGAAAAACCACATTGGCACTGCCTGGCAAAACGTAGGCTCATCTGGCGGCAGAATCGGCAATCATGGCATTGATCTTAACGGCGCTTCCGACACGGGCCTGGGGGTCACCACGATTCGCGACAACATCATTTCCAGAACCGATGGCCATGGCATCGTCTTACGGGGCGGCACCCGGGCCACCATGATCTACGACAACATCATCGGTCTATACCAGATCGGCTCCACCGCCTTTGGTGCATTTGACGGCGCGCAAATCGAGGGCGCAGGAGTTTTCATCGCGGTCAATGCCGGGCCGGACAACTTCATCGGCACATTTGGGGCCAACGTCATCTCATTCGCCAAGGGCGGAGGCATCATCGTCCGCCGATCAGGCCAGTCCATCACCCGCAATCTGATTGGGCTGCCGCCGAACTTTCAACCAGGCATAAACTATGAGCTCACCGACTACGGCAACAGCGTTGCCGGCATCATTCTGGAAAGCGACGACAACATCGTCGGTGGCACAGCAGCGGCAATGAACTATATTGGCAACAATTCGCCGGCTCAGATCGTGATTGGCAACAGCGGCTCGAGTGCGGTGGCTGCCAACGACAACCAGATTCGCACCAACATGATCGGCATCACGCCCGACGGTGACAATGTCGGCGGCGATCGCGGCATTCGAATCGACAACGGCGACAACACCTCGATTCGAAATACAACCATTGCCAATCACGACTTCAACATCACCGTGCGCGGATCAGGCAACCAGATTCATCGCAACACCATCAGCAATGCTGCCTGGGCGGGGATTGAAATGCGGGGCACCGGCAATATCGGTTCAGCGGATGCCGATGACGGCAATCTGTTTATTGAAAATGCGGCTGGTATTCGAGTTGATGATACCGGGGCTGGGATCACCCACATCCGCAACAACTTCTTCGGCGTCGATGAAGACGGCAATGACCTGGGCAACATTGGCGGCGTAATCGTTGCCGATCCGGATAACATGGTCAACATCTTCGAAAACACCTTCGGCTTCAATCAGTATGGTGTTCAACTGCAGTCCTCGGCATCCGGCACCCGGGTTCAGGGAAACCGCATCGGCGAGCTGGCCGATGGTACGCCGGTTCCGAACCAGGTCGGTGTATGGGTGTTGGCCGGTTCGCCGTTTCACCAGCTGGTTGACCATTTGATCGGCGGCAGTATTACCACCGATCTCTCTGTCAACACCCAGATCGGCAATCTGATTGCCAACAGCACCGAGTACGGGGTCATCCTGGAAGAGCGCACCAATGGCAACCTCGAAAGAGTCACGGTCCGCGGCAACACCTTCCGCAACAACGCCACCGGTATCACCTTGTGGCCGCCGATGACCGAGATAGATCCGGGCGGCGCCGAAGAGGGTCCCAACGACTACCTGAACTGGCCCGAGCTCGACGAAGAGGAAAGCTGGCTGGACCCGGAAACCGGCGAGATCCACTTCCGCGTTCGGGTCAACACGACCACGGCCAATGCCAGCTATCCGCTTTTGATCGACTTCTACCGCCACAGCGGCGATGCGGCTGCCCAGGGCGAGACGTACCTGGGCTCATTGGACTATGCCGGCAGCACCGCGGCGCAGTGGATCACCGGCACGCTGGAGCCGGTCACGCCGGTGTCTATTGGCGAGCAGATTGTGGCTACGGCCAGCGACTCGGACGGCAATACCAGCCAGTTCACCCTGAACCCGCTAACGCTCGAGCCGGAGGAGCCGCTGCCAGATGAGCTTTACCACGATCGTTTTGAGGAAGATTGAAACCCAACCGTTGCCCCGGCCCAGAGTGGGCAGGGCGTCAGCTTGCCGATGCCGAGCTGTGCTGATCGGCCTCGAAGGTCAGCAACCAGAGCTTGCGGGCCAGTCCGCTGGCGTAGCCGGTCAGTTGACCGTTACTAGCTATCACTCGGTGGCACGGTACGACGATGCTCCAGGGATTGCGGCCAACGGCCATGCCGACAGCTCGACTGGCTGTCGGTTTGTCCAGAGCCTGGGCGATCTGCGCATAGCTGGCCTGCTGGCCATGGGGAATCTTCCGCAACTGCCGCCAGACCAACTGCTGAAACGGCGTGCCAGTCGGTGCCAAGGGCAGTTCAAACTCGGCTGCTTCACCGGCGAAATAAGCACCGAGCTGGACTCTGGCGGCGGCCAGTATTCGGGTTTCGCGGCGCGACCACTGTTCGGCGTCGGCGGGAAAGTGGCGTTGGCCCAAGAACCAGACCCCGGCAAGCCCGTCGCCGCGATCTGCTATCAGAATGCCCCCCAGCGGGCTGTCGATCTCGATGCAGTTCATGCAAGGCGTCTCCACAAGTGAAAGACAGCGTAACCGCGCCAAGGGCGCCAGCGTTCGGCAATGTTCTTGACCTCATCTGGCTTGGCCACGCCCAGAGCCTTGCGAATACCCAGGTCACCGGCAGTAAAGGCATCCGGCCAGCGCAGTGCACGCAGGGCGATGTACTGGAAAGTCCAGTCACCGATGCCGTGTATCGCAATCAGCTTTTCGCCGACGAGCTGCGGATCAACGCCCGGGGAAAGGTCCAGGGAGCCATCAGCCACGTCTCGGGCAATGGTGTGCAGTGCAGCCACACCGTGCAGCAATCGCCCGCCGAGATAATCCAGCAGACCATCCCAGTCGAAAGGCGACTGGGTGCTTAAATGACAATGGCCAGAGATCGGTTCGAGCAAAAGGGACCTACTTGCTGCGCTGCTCTTTTTCCAGCGGCTGCAGCTTTTTCCAGATCGCGTCGGCCTCGGCAGATAAATCGGCAAAACCCTTGATGTCGCCATTGCGCTGCGCCTGCTGCGCCTGGGCGAGTTTGGCATCGTATTGCTTACGCAGCTTCTTCACCGGGTCATTTTTGAACAATCCAAACATCTTTAATCCATCCAGCAGTCAATTCAGGTCCGGATTCTCTTTGTTTGCCCGACTAGTGAATGTGACGACCAGCCAGTGGTTATGCATCCTCGGCGGACGGCAAAGTCATCGCCACCCGAAAGCCAAGATGGTTAACGCTGCTTTCGCGGCCAATGCCGAAACGGTTCGCAGATCGCAGCAGGCGCCCCGTACTGATCCATGAACCGCTGCGGTGAACGGCGCGGCCGCAATCACCAGTCATCCAGGCGCTGCCGTCAGTGGGCGCACCCTCGTAGTTCGGGTTCCAGCAATCCTGGACCCATTCCAGGGCATTGCCGTGAGTGTCGTACAGCCCGAAGGCGTTCGGCGCAAAGGCATCAACCGGCAGTGTTTGGGCGGGGTAGTCGCCAGTCGGACAGCCCCGTACCGGTCGGCCAGCGTTGAAATTGGCCTGGTCCGAGGTAATGCAGTCGCCAGTGTTGTAGCGTGTGGTGGTGCCGGCCCGGGTTGCATACTCCCATTCCGACTCCGACGGCAGGCGGTAGTCCTGACCGGTCTTGTTGCTCAGCCAGGCAACGTACTCCTGGGCATCATCCCAGCTGACGTCGATGACCGGACGATTGCCACGTCCCCAGTCCATATCGCGAGGGCGCTTCTGACAACCGCCATCGGCCACACACGCGTCCCATTGCGCAAACGTGACCGGGGTCTGGCCCATCGCAAAAGATGGCACATCGACCTGACGCTGTGGACGCTCGCTGTTTCTGCTTTCCGGTTCGTCTTCCGGGCTACCCTGCGTGAAACTGCCGGCCGGGATGATCACCATGGTTGGACAATCAGCGCAGTCGGTAAAGACATCGGCCCGCTCGCTATCAGGTGCCGAGCAGGCAACCAGCCCAAGCGCGGTAGCGCTTGCAAGCATTTTTATCGATTTCATGGTACCTCCGAGGGTGCGAACTCTGTTTGCAGATGCCAAGCATCGCCCAATCCCTTGACCATTGCAAAAGCCTTTCCTGGCCGCGCCTTGCCATTCCGCCGATCAGCTGCTGACGTTACTCTTGCGCTTGTGCTGCAGGCACGTCTAGCTGCGCCAGCAGCTGATCGAGCTCGAAGCGTGACTGGCCGCGATGTTCGAGTCGTTCGAGGATGGCCAGCGAGGCCTGCCAGTGCTGCCGAGCCTCGGCGAGTTCGCCGGCTGCAGCCAGCGTATTGCCGACAACCCGATGAGCCAGACCCAATTGATGGCTGCCACCATCGAGCTGTGACTGTAGCTGAGTCAGCGCCGCGAAAGCCAGCGCCGCAGCTTGTTTCACATCGCCACTGGCCAGCAGATAACTGGCCTGGTGGATGCGACCCATGCTGGTTTCGGGGTGTGTCTCCCCGAGTTTGTCGGTCAGCAGGGCCACCCCGGAGTCGATCAATGCCCAGCCATTCTCCAACTCGCCCAGCTCCACCAGCACTTGCCCGTATTGCACCTGGTAGACGCCAAACTTCGGGTGCTCGGATTCGTGCTCAAGGATGATGGGATGGCCTTTACCGAACCAGTAAGCAGCCGCTTGCAGGTCGCCCATGCCACGATGCACCTTGGCCAGGTTGGCATAAGTCATGCTCAGGCGCGGGTCTTGTGGGCCGTACTGGTCCAACAGCGTTTTGGCGATTGACTCCAGGGACGCGCCAGCCTCTTCAAGCTTGCCAAAGTCAACCAGGATGCGCGAACGGGTGTAGCGTGACCACAAGGTCTGCGGGTGATCTTCACCCAGATACTCACGGTCGATCGCCAGCGCCAGGTCCATCGCCGCCAGCGCTTCTTCGTAGCGGCCCTGCGCATAGCGGCTGGTTGCGATGTAGCTCAGCGCCTTGCCCTCCGACGGATGATGCTCGCCGTGGGTTTCGATGAAGTATTGGCGCGCTGTTTCAGCAAGCTCAATGGCCGCTTCGTAGTCAGCTCGGTTCTCTGCCGATTCGGCCGCCACGAGGTAGATTTCGCCAAGCAGCTGACCATCGCCGAAGGTCTCGATCAGGGCCTTCTGGGACAGCATTTCATCGACCATTTCAGACTGCCGTTCGTGCTCCCCGGTGCGGGTCATCATTTCGGCCCGATGCAGTCGTGCCCGCACCGTGGCCGTGTCCGTCGGCGGCCACGGTGCTTCGGCAATCACCGCATCGAAAAGC
>SKQI01000040.1 GCA_007119095.1 Wenzhouxiangella sp.
CATGGTCTTCGGCCAGTCGGGTGAGTTCGAAGTAGTGGGTGGCGAACAGGGTCAGGGCGCGGATGTTCAGGGCCAGTTCGGTGGCCACCGCCCAGGCCAGGGCCAGGCCGTCGAAGGTCGAAGTGCCACGGCCGATTTCGTCCATCAGGACCAACGAGTGTTCGCTGGCGTTGTGCAGAATATTGGCCGTTTCGACCATCTCGACCATGAAGGTGGAGCGGCCGCGGGTCAGATCGTCGCCGGCGCCAATGCGCGAAAAGATCCGGTCGATCGGGCCGATGCGAGCGCTGGTCGCGGGCACGAAGCTGCCGGCATGGGCCAGGATGACGATCAGCGCGGCCTGGCGCATGTAGGTGGACTTTCCGCCCATGTTCGGGCCGGTAATGACCAGCATGCGCCGCTCCGGCTCCAGGCGGCAGTCATTGGGGACGAAGGCATCGTCCTGAACCTGCTCGACTACCGGGTGGCGACCGCCTTCGATATCCATTCCCGGGGTTTCATCCAGGCTGGGGCGGGCCAGGCGCAAGGTCTCGGCGCGCTCGGCAAAGCTGACCAGTACATCCAGGGTGGCAATCCCTGAGGCCAGGCCGGAAAGGCGCCGGTGCTGCCCGGCCAGGTCGTCGATCAGCTGCTCGTACAGGGCCTTCTCCCGCGACAGCGCGCGCTCCCGGGCCGACAGCACCTTGTCTTCAAAACCTTTCAGCTCTTCGGTGATGTAGCGCTCGGCATTTTTCAGGGTCTGGCGGCGGCTGTACTCGGTGGGCACCTTGTCGGCCTGGGCCTTGGAAATTTCGATGTAGTAGCCGTGCACCCGGTTGTAGCCGACCTTGAGGTTGGCGATGCCGGTTCGGGTTTTTTCCTGTTCTTCGTAGCGGACCAGGAAGTCGCCAGCGTTCTGGCTCAGGTTTCTGAGCTCGTCGAGTTCAGCATCGAAGCCATCGGCAATCACGCCGCCGTCGCGGATGACCATCGGTGGCTGCTCGACCACGGCCAGGGTCAGCAGCTCATGCAGGTCGGGGCAGGGGGCCAGTGTCTCGGCCAGCTCAGCCAGCATCGGTTCTGTGAACTCGTCCAGTGCCTCGCTCAAGCTGGGCAGCCGGCCCAGGCCTTCACGCAGGGTGGCCAGGTCGCGCGGGCGGGCGGTTTTCAGGGCGATGCGGGTCAATACCCGTTCCAGATCGCCGATGCCGGACAGCTGCTCGGCAAGCTTCGGGTGAGCGTGCTGCTCGATCAGGGTGGCGACGGCACCATGGCGGGCCTGCAGGCGTTCGCGGCAACGCAAGGGGTGGGTGATCCAACGTTTGAGCTTGCGGCTGCCCATGGGCGTGGCGGCGGTATCCATCAGCCCGACCAGGGTATGTTCGTGGCGGCCGTCTGGGTGGAGGTCAATCTCCAGATGACGGCGGGTGGCCGCATCCAGCACCAGGTGTTCGGCGGCCGATACCGCGCGCACCCCGGTCAGGTGGGACAGTTCGCCGGAGAGCATGTCGCGAGCGTAGGTCAGCAGTGCACCGGCCGCACCCAGGCCCGGGCCGCGCTGCTCGACGCCAAACCCGGACAGGTCCTTGACGCCCAGCTGTCGGCACAGTTCGCGCTCGCCGGATTCCTGGTCGAAATGCCAGGGCGGGCTGGGGCGCAGCGCGGCGAGCTGGCCGCTCAGGGGCAGCTTGTGATCTTCCGGAAACAGGATCTCGGCCGGTCGCAGTCGTTCCAGCTCTGCGCTGAGTTCCTGGGCGCTGGCCGGCTCGGAAAAGCGCAGCCGGCCGCCGGCCACGTCCAGCCAGGCCAGGCCGAAATGCTTCGAACCTGGAGCAATCGCGGCCAGTAGCCGGTCCTGGCGGTCTTCCAGTAGTGCTTCTTCGGTCACCGTGCCGGGGGTGACGATGCGCACGACCTTGCGCTCCACCGGCCCCTTGCTGGCTTCGGGATCGCCGACCTGTTCGCAGATCGCGATCGACTCGCCTTTTTTGATCAGTCGCGCCAGGTAGCCGTCAACGGCGTGATAGGGCACCCCGGCCATCGGAATGGGCTGGCCGGCAGACTGGCCACGCGTGGTCAGGGTAATGTCAAGCAGCTTGGCGGCGCGGCGGGCGTCGTCGTAGAACAGCTCGTAGAAATCGCCCATGCGAAAGAACAGCAGAATGTCCGGGTAATCGGACTTGATCCGCAGGTACTGCTGCATCAACGGGGTGTGGGAGGCGGAATCGGGCGGCACGGATCCAGGTTTCGGGGTTCGGGTTTCCGGGTTCAGGGGTATTCCCGGGCGGTGTTGACTGCTTGATGCCCGCCATTCTAACTGTTCAGTCTGCTGTGCTGTCTGGCAGTGCTTCCTTAGCCTTCTGCTCGCCTGCGATGGGCGCGTTCGTGGAGGTGCAGGTCCAGCCAGGTTTTGCCGGCGATCACCAGGATCAGCACGGGGGCCACACTTGCGCCTCCGGCCGCGATGACGAAAAAGCTTCCGACAATGATGGATATGTGCAGGATGGCCAGGCGAGGATAGGGATCGAACATGATGTCATCGATATCCCGGCCTTCGTCTTCGCGGCCGATAAAGTGGTGCCGGACCAGTGAAATACCGTGACTGATGACCAGGGCCAGCAGGGGGATGAAATACAGCTCGGGCGCATGGGTTCCAATCCACTGCAGAACCCCGCGAAGCATGTCGAAGGGAATCAAGAGAGGAATGTCGCTTTCAGGGTAGTCAAAGCCACTCAACTCGTCGCTGCCCATGGTGCTCAATGCGATGACGAACACGCCATGACCGGCACAGAAAAACCCGTAGTGGACGGTAAAGAACAGGCTGGTGCCGATGGCTTGCAGCCCACCGATATGCAGCATCCTGATCACCGTGATAGCCCCGATGATCAGGTTTTCCAGCCAGTAGAGCAGCAACAGGTAGCGTACGTCCCAGTCCAGCAGCAGTACGCCGATCAGCGGCAGCAGATTGGCAATGACCAAAGCCTGAGCCGGCAGGCGATCGCGAGCCTGCCATTCGAGTCTGGCATCGTTTGCCAAGGCGGAAATCGAAAGGGCGGGTGCTGATGACGCGCTGGTTGCAACGGCAGAATTCTGGTACGTCTCTATTTGCGCCGGAGAAGTCGCCGGGGCAGGGCTGACTTGCTCTGCGGACGCCGATTGGGGCTGGGTAGGGGCTGCCGGCACCTCGGCCAGGACCTCCCTGGCGCCCAGGGCGGCTGCCATGGTCTCAAGGAGTTCCAGTTCCGCTGTGGATACTTGCCCGTCATACCGTGCGGTTACCGACAAGGCCCGGACCACGGCGAATCGGAAGCCGGGTGCCGTTCCGGCCAGGGCGTCCAGGGCTTTGTCTACTTGTCGAACCGAAAAATGACCGCTTGGCAGCAAGTCGCCTAGTCCGTCCAGTGGCGAAAGTCCGGCCCCGGCCTGGTATGCTTCGCGCCGCTCGAGTTCCTCATGCTGGCCGGCGCGGGCGAGCAGGCTGAGCAGCAGTCGAATCTGGTGTCTCAGGCGGTTGATGTCGGTTGGCCCGGCTTTGCGCTTCGGCGTCATTGCGTCCCGGATCAGGCGCGTGTAAAGGTACTCGGTCAGGGACACGCGTCCGTCAGTTTCGATCAGTTTTCGGGCGGTCTGCAGGAGCTGATGCTGGCGTGCATCATCCAGATCGGGGAGCGCGCCCAATGAGAAACTCAAATGGCTCAGCCGTTCAGCGCGGCTGAGTTTGCCTGTGATGGTGGCCTGTTCTGCCAGGTGCTGGTGCCATGCTTGATCAAGCGCGCCGCGCAGCGCTTCAAGCTGCTGACGCCGTTCCTCGGGAGCGTTGCTGAGTAGCAGTGTCAGCGCCTGGGCGGCGGCGACCAAAGCTGAGTCTGATTGCTCCCTGAATGACATGCGAGTCGCTGTCCATGATGGAATTTTTCCCTCGGGATCTGATTATTCCGGTCAAATGGGTCACCTGCAAGCGTAGCTGAAGGACAATGGGGATATGAAGAGAGAATTGAGTGACGAGAATCTGGCCATGCTTGCCGCCTCAGTAGCGGCCGAATTGAAAGCGCACGGGCGCAAACTGGCTACTGCCGAGTCCTGCACCGGCGGCTGGATAGCCAAGCTATGTACCGACCTGGCCGGCAGCTCCGAGTGGTTCGAGCGTGGCGTGGTCAGCTACAGCAACGAAGCCAAACAGGAGCTGCTGGGCGTACCGGCGGCCACGATTTATCGTTACGGCGCTGTCAGCGAAGCGGTGGCCGCGGCCATGGCGGCTGGCATGCTGAAGCACAGTCGTGCCGACTACGCGATCTCGGTATCCGGCATCGCCGGGCCCGGCGGCGGTAGCCCCGACAAGCCGGTCGGCACGGTCTGTTTCGGCTGGGCCTTGCCTGACGAGGTGCTGGAAACCGAAACCCACTTGTTTGCCGGCGATCGTGACGCCATCCGCCGCGATACCGTCGCCACCGCGCTACAGGGGCTTTTGATGCGGATCGCCCGTTGAATAGCAGGCGTTTGTTCTTCGCCTGCTGGCCTGATGAGGAAATGCGGCGGGCTATCGTTGAACGGAGAGGCCTGATTGATGGGCTATCCAGGCGTCGGGTGCCCGACCACAATCTGCACCTGACTCTGCTGTTTCTGGGCAATCAGCCTGCTGAGCAGCTTTTGCCTATTCAGGCACTTGCCGACAAGATCTCAGCGACACGGTTCGATTTTTGCCTCGATAGCTTCGGCTGGTTTCCAGGGGCCAGAGTCGCCTGGCTGGGCGGAGATCCGCCGCCTGCGGCTGTTCGGTTGGTCGATGAATTGTCGATAGAGATGATCGGCTTGGGGCTGAAGTTCGACCGGCGACCGTTCCATCCCCACATCACCTTGTTCCGGCAGGTCAAGGCGCGACCAGACTTGCCAGCTTGCCCGTATTTGCGCTGGCCGATCCGGGAATTCGCTCTGATCGAGTCGATTCCTTCCCGGCCTTATCAGGTTTTGAGAACATGGTCATTATCATGAGCCTTGAAACGAATGAATTATCTGGGTAGCTGAGATTTTCTCGCGACCTTGGCTAGGAAATCGACGTTTCTCGAGGTCCGGGGCTGGAGTCGACGCCCCCTGTGAGATAATTTTCGAATCCAGTCAATCACCGAATACAAGCAGAGGAATCAGCAGTGGACGACAACCGCAAACGAGCACTGGCCGCAGCGCTGGGTCAGATCGAAAAGCAGTACGGCAAGGGCGCGATCATGCGCATGGGCGATGACTCCGGACGCAAGGATGTGCCGGTGGTTTCCACCGGTTCCTTGGCTTTGGACGTGGCGCTGGGCGTTGGCGGCCTGCCGCGCGGCCGGGTCATCGAAATATATGGGCCGGAGTCATCCGGCAAGACCACGCTGACTTTGCATGCCGTGGCCGAGGCCCAGAAGCTGGGCGGGACAGCGGCTTTCGTCGATGCCGAGCATGCACTCGACCCGTCTTACGCGGAAAAGCTGGGCGTGAACGTGGATGACCTGCTGGTTTCCCAGCCTGATACCGGCGAACAGGCCCTGGAAATCACCGACATGCTGGTCCGCTCCGGCGCGGTTGATATCGTGGTGGTCGACTCGGTAGCTGCGCTGACCCCCAAGGCCGAAATCGAGGGCGAAATGGGCGATTCCCATGTCGGTCTCCAGGCCCGTTTGATGAGCCAGGCGCTGAGAAAGCTGACCGGCAACATCAAACGCACCAACTGCATGGTGATTTTCATCAACCAGATACGGATGAAGATCGGCGTCATGTTCGGCTCGCCGGAAACCACCACCGGCGGTAACGCGCTCAAGTTCTATTCTTCTGTGCGCCTGGATATACGCCGCATCGGTGCCCTCAAGCGCGGCGACGAAGTGATCGGCAACGAGACCCGGGTGAAGGTGGTCAAGAACAAGATGGCGCCGCCATTCCGCCAGGCCGTTTTTGAAATTCACTACGGAGAAGGCATCTCCCGTGAGGGCGAGTTGATCGAGCTGGGTGTGGAGCACGGATTGGTAAAAAAATCCGGGGCCTGGTACAGCTACGGTGATGACCGGATCGGCCAGGGCAAGGACAATGTCCGCCAGTTTCTGAAGGAAAACCCGGACATGGCCAATGATATCGAGCGCCAGCTTCGGGCCAAGCTGCTACCCAAATCGCAGCCAGAGGTTGAAGCCGCCGAGGCTGCCGAGGCTAGCTGATGAGCAACGACGCGCCGGCGGTCAAGGCCGCCGACGTGCGCGATGCGGCGCTGCGTCTGCTCGCCCGGCGCGAGCATTCCTACGTCGAATTACGCCGCAAACTCGGCAGGAAGGGCTGGCCGGATGAGCTTGTCGACCTCGAGCTCTCAGCCCTGTCCGAGGCCGGCTTGCAGTCCGACCAGCGTTACGCCGAAAGTTATGTCCGATCGCGCGCCGCGAAATCCTATGGCCCGGTGCGGATCCGCGCCGAACTGGGCGAGCGCGGGATTGAGCGCGGTCTGATTGAAGCTGCCTTTCGAGAGCTGGATGCCGACTGGTTCAGCATCGCCGCTTCCTGGTACCAACGCCGCTACGGTGACGAGCCGCCGGCCGACTTCAAGGAAAAATCGCGCCGTCAGCAGGCCCTCGCACGCAGGGGATTCGACCATGCCATTGTTCGGGAGCTGGTCGATGGATAGGGCTGGCACGGGTGGATTACACTGATGGCTGGATAACATCGGCCAACATCGTCATGACTCTCTGCACCAGATTATCGAGCGCAATCCTCTTTTTTGCATTTTCATCGCTCGCCGGCGCAGCCGATCAATCTGCCCAGGAAACGCTGCCGGCAGAGCAGCAAGCTTTTTGGAAAAAGTTGGAACGCTTTTGTGATCAGGCATTCGCCGGAAGGCTGTCCGACGTGACTGAATACTACCGTGAAGCTCTGAGCGGGCGCGAACTGCTGGCGTACGGTTTTGCCTGTGAGCCCGAGCGCATCCACATTGCTCTGCAAGTGGACGACAACCGATCGCGGAATTGGATTCTCACCATCGTCGAAGACACCATTCGGCTGAAACATGATCATCGCTATCCGGACGGCAGTGAAGAAGCCATCAGCCAGTACGGAGGAGATGCGCCCCTGCCTGGCTTGCCCGAACGTCAGATTTTTCCGGCTGACGCGCATACCGCCAGCATCCTGCCCAAGCGAGCAGACAATTTCTGGTTCATGCACTTTGTCGATGAACAGACGTTTCACTACGGTGTCCATTGGCCCAAGTATGGACACTCGGTCAGGCTTGCCTTCGACTTGACTGATCCACAGCCGCTACCTGCGGCGCCTTGGGGCTTCGAGCCCTGATTATTCGGCAGTCACAAGCGGTAGAAGCGGTCTTTCTCACGGGTGTTGGCAACAATGATGTTCGTCAGCCTGCTCAGAATTTCGTCCCCGACAGCATGGCCCTGGCTATCATTCAGGGCCTTGAAGTTGTCCAGATCGATCAGCGCCAGGCAGTGGCCCGGAGATTCATCGGCACGATTGTCAATCACTCGTTTCAGATCGCTATCCATGGTTCGGCGATTGAATGCACCGGTGAGCCCGTCCCGACTGGCCAGTGCGCTCAGAAAGACATGCTGGTTCTCTACCCGGCTGGCAAAGATCATGCTGAACAAACTGACCATGGCGGCGACGGTCAGGAATGTGTACTGCTCGGTCGTTGATTGGAAACCGGTGGCGTTGATCGCGACCCCAGTAATCAAGACGATGCTGAGCAGCAGGGCGACCGATACGCGCGCCATCAGGAAATTGCCGACCAGCGTGCTGAAAGTCCACAAATGGCTGATGTCCAGCAGGTACACAACAGTCAGGACGGCCAAGGTCGCGGAAGTGGCGGTCAGATCAGCCCCCAGCTGGGTTCGACCGGGAATCCAGGTCAATCTTGTCGTTGCCAAGAAAACGCAAACAATGGCCAGGTCAGCCAGTGCGACCAGAACATCGCCGACATAAAACCGAAAGAACGCAAACGGCGTAATCAAGCCGACCGCGCAGACGCAGTAAAGCGTTACGGTCGCCAGACGAACGTCCGTGCGCATCCTCAGCACCATTTGGGCCAGCGGGTCGATCATCAACTCGGGGTCACCTCATATTGTCATGTCTGC
>SKQI01000187.1 GCA_007119095.1 Wenzhouxiangella sp.
GAATTCCGCTTCAGTTCGACGCGTGGCGAGGCCTTCAGCGAAATCCCCCACCCGAGGACGGCTTGCGGCGTCGACTATCCTCGATGTTGCCGGCCTCTGCTGAGACACAACGCTAATCAGGTTTTTATTCGGTGTCTTCGGTGCCTTCGGTGGTTCCAGGTTTTCTTTAGCGGCTACTTCAGATTACGCAGCCTGCTTGGCTTGGCGCCCGCGTCCACGTCCCCGACGGCTGGGTCGCCGGGACTGTCCGTCGCTCCGCGCCGACTGGCGCCGGCCCTGGCCATTGCCGCGGTTGCCGCGCGCTGCCGGGGCCTTGTTTTTCGGTGGCGACTCGAGCGGCTCAAAGCCTTCGACCTGCTCGGTCGGGATGGGCACCTTGACCAGCTTGCGAATATCTTCGAACTGATGATGTTCCATGGCGCTGACCAGTGAAACGGCCAGCCCGTCGCGTCCGGCCCGACCAGTACGGCCAATCCGGTGCACATAATCTTCGGGAACGTTCGGGATTTCGAAGTTGACAACGTGCGGCAGCTGGTCGATATCCAGGCCGCGAGCGGCAATGTCGGTAGCGACCAAAACACGCAGGCGCTGGGTCTTGAAGTCGCTCAAGGCTCGCGTGCGTGCACCCTGGCTTTTGTTGCCGTGGATTGCCGCGGCCGGCAGGCCGTCGGAATCGAGCTGGCGGGCCAGGCGGTTGGCGCCGTGCTTGGTTCGGGTAAAGACCAGCACCTGCTGCCAGTTATTGCTGCCGATCATCCACGACAAAAGCTCGCGCTTTTTGCCCTGATCGACCTGGATCGCTTTCTGGTCGATCGCCTCCACCGTGGTATTCGGCGGCGAGGTCTCGATGCGTTCCGGGTTTTGCAGGTATTGCTGGGCCAGGGCCGTGATTTCACGCGAGAAGGTGGCCGAGAACAGCAACGTCTGGCGCTTCCTCGGCAATTTCTTCACGATTCTGTCGATTGCCGGGCGGAAGCCCATGTCGAGCATGCGGTCGGCCTCGTCGAGCACCAGGGTGTCGATCTGGTCCAGGCGGACCGTGCCGCGTTCCAAATGGTCGATCAGGCGGCCGGGCGTGGCGATCAGTATGTCGACGCCTCGCTCGAGCTTGTTGATCTGCGGGTTGATGTTGACGCCGCCGAAGACTTCCAACGAACGCAGATTGAGGTGTCTGCCATAGGCTCGCAGGTTTTCGTGAACCTGGGCGGCAAGCTCTCGCGTCGGTGTGAGCACCAGGGCGCGCAGTCGGCTGGGTCCATTGGCACGCTTGAGCTTGTGCAGCAAGGGCAGGGTGAATGCCGCAGTCTTGCCGGTGCCGGTCTGGGCGCTGGCCATGACATCCCGGCCAGCGAGTACCACGGGAATGGCAGCGGCCTGAATGGGGGTAGGTTGGGAATAGCCCTGCTCGCCCACGGCGCGCAGAAGCTCGGCACTGAGGCCGAGTTGGTCGAATGACATCTTGAGTTTCCTTGTCAACCAAGGCTTGGCCGATCAGCACAAACTGATCGAACGAGAAAGGAACAAATCGGGGAGAGGCCTTGGTCGAGATTCAATCCGCGAAGCGGTATCCGAGCAGAACGCTACAGATGACTTGTCAAGTATAACACGTCGGGATTATCGGCAACTGAAAAGTCTATAGGCCCGTGACCGGGCCCGCTTTATGAGCGCCTACAAAGAAAACCTTTTGGGACGCAAAGATGCGAAGCAGCCAAGAAGCAAACGTTTTAATGAATTTTTGCTGCTTAACTTCTTTGCTTCTTTGCGTTCCCAAGATTTTGGATTTTTCGGTTCACAGGCAATCAGATGAAATCTGTTCCATGAGAGGCAATCAAGATCTTCGGCGGTTGAACATGGACACAACCCGGAGAATCTGGCGGCAGCTGATCTGGCCGATCAGTTTCCCGTATTCGTCAACCACGGGTCGACGGCGATGCCCCTTGGCGACCATGTCATTGGCGACATCAACAACGTTGTCGTGGAGCTGGCAGGTTTGCACGTTGGGCGTCATGAAGTCACGAACATGACCGACATCCGCGGTATCGTTGTAGGTAGCTGCGATCACTGCCCGCAGGCAGTCCATCTCCGACAGAATTCCAACCAGTTCGTCGCGCTCGGTAACCACGCATACGCCGGTCAGGCGGTTGTCGGTAATGATGTCGATGGCATCGAACAGCCGATCATGGGCCAGCACCTTGGCCGGATTCTTGTGAATGTAGTCGCTCAGATCAACTGATCGCAGCATGCCTGACTCCTCGCGCTTGGTTTCTGGTTGATTTTGTTAAACACAGTATAGATCAGCAATTCGTCATTGCTCCCATCTGCCCGCGGGTTTTGATGTTGCTCTCAACGACCGCCTGTTCGATGGCGCCATGTCCTCCTTTCAGCATGGCCCGTCAGAAGCCGCTGGGCAGGTGGATGTTCTTGGTTTCGGTGAAGAACTCCAGTGACCAGCGGCCGCCTTCGCGGCCCAGACCGGAGTCTTTCATGCCGCCAAATGGGGTGCGCAGATCCCGCACCAGCCAGCCGTTGATCCAGACCAGCCCGGCTTGAACCCGGCCCGCGACTCGGTGGGCGGTGGCAAGATCGCGGGTCCACACGGTTGCGGCCAGGCCGTAGTCAACGCTATTGGCAAGCGCGATGCCCTCATCCTCGCTGGCAAAAGACTGCACGGTCACCACTGGGCCGAAGATTTCCTCGAAATGCAGGCGGCTGTCGGCGGGCAGGTCGCTGATCAAGGTCGGTTCGACGAAGTATCCCTGCTGGCAGCGGCCCTCGGGATTGAGCGCCTTGCCTCCGCACAAAATGCGGCCGCCTTCCTCGCCTGCCAAGTCCATGTAGTCCAGCACTTTCTGCTGATGATCCGCGGAAATCAGTGCCCCCTGATCGGTATCGACTAAGTTTGGGTCGCCCACTTTCAGATTGGATACGGCGTCAGCCAGTCGCTGGGTCAGTGCATCCTTCAGGTCTTCGTCGACCAGAATGCGGGAACAGCACAAGCAGACCTGGCCCTGGTTGGTATAGCCGGCCCGAACCAGGCCGGCGACAGTTCTGTCCAGGTCAGCGTCAGCAAAAACCAGGGCAGGGTTCTTGCCACCCAGCTCCAGCGAAGTCTTGACCAGGCGCGGCGCAGCAGCAGTAGCGATCGTGCGTCCGGTTTGGGTGCCGCCGGTAAACGAAATCGCCTTGATCGCCGGATGGTCGACAAGGGCCTGCCCGCAGCGCGTCCCGCTGCCATGGACGAGGTTGATCACGCCTGGCGGAATGCCGGCTTGGTTGGCCAGGTCCCACAGCGCATCAGCACTAAGCGGGGTCAGCTCCGACGGCTTGGCGACCACGCAATTACCGGTCATCAGTGCCGGGGCCAGTTTCCAGCTCAGCAGGTACAGAGGCAGGTTCCAGGGCGTGATCAACGCGACCACCCCCAGCGGCTCGCGTCGGGTGTAGTTGAGGCCCTGTTGCCCCATGTCGTGCGCTTCCGTTGGCCAGTGCTGAGCAGCGCCAGCAAAGAACCGCAGGTTTGCCTCGACCCTGGCCATATCGATCTGTCTGGCCAGGGCCAGCGGCTTTCCGGTGTCGGCGGATTCGATCCCGGCCAGGGTTTCCGCCCGTTCGGCGACCAGGTCGGCCAAGCGCTCCAGGCAGCGGGCCCGTTCCTGCAAGCTCCGACCCGACCACTCCGGAAAGGCATCGGCAGCCGCGGCGACGGCCAACTCAACATCCTCGCTGCCCGAATCGGGAATCCGGGCCAACAACTCCCCGGTCGCCGGCTCAAAGTCATCCAGATACTGCCCGCCGAAAGGTGCCCGACGCTCCCCCCCAATCCAGTTGCTCAAAACCTCTGGTTCAGACACCAGCTCTTCCCACCGCACATCTTCCTCTCGCCTCTTTCGTCTCACCGTTCACAACCTTTTCAATCTCCCCCCATCCACGGCCAGGCTGACGCCTGTGATGTATGCCGCTGCTGGCGAAGCCAGGAACGCAATCGCATTGGCGATTTCTCGCGCCTCGCCGAAGCGGCCCATGGGGACCGATCCGCGCATCTCGGCGGCGATTTCTTCTTCGCTGCGACCTGATTTTTCAGCCCGTCCGCTGATCAGCGAGGTCAGCCGATCGGTAGCGGTAAATCCGGGCAGCACGTTGTTGACGGTAAATCCCTCCGGCGCGAGTTCTCCGGCCATGGTCTTGGCCCAGGCAGCGACGGCCGAGCGCACGGTGTTTGAAACTCCTAACCCGGGGATGGGCTCGTAAACGGAAGTCGAGATGATGTTGATGATCCGGCCATAGCCCGCCGCACGCATGCCGGGCAGGGCGGCTTGGGTCAGGTACTGGTTGCAGAGCAGGTGCGCGCGCATGCCCGCGAGAAATGCCTCGCCGTCGGCGTCGGCAATCGGGCCCGGTGGCGGACCGCCGCTATTGTTGATCAGAATCTCTGCCGGGGTCGCTTCAAGCCAAGCAGCGAAGCGCTCCTTAACTTCATCAGGTTTAGAGAAGTCTGACACAACAAATTGATGTTGCTGGTTTCGGTTTCTGCTGAGGCTTTCGACAACCTCCTCCAAACGTTCCTTGTTGCGCGCTACAACCGTAACCGTTGCCCCCATTTCAGCGAGTAATTCGGCCGTTGCCTGGCCGATACCGCGGCTGGCCCCGCAAACGAGCGCGTGCTTGCCTGTCAGGTTTGTGTTCATGCGCTGACTCTAGACGGAACGGAGGGTGCGTTCAAGCAGACAACCAGCCTGAACCCTAGATTTCCTCGAAGCGATCGATGAACAGGCCAAGGTTGACCGTCTGGGTCAGAGGCGCACTCGTGGCGTCATCGAACTGCTCTGACCCCGAATACTCGGCACTGACGGCGCGCGTGCCCACGCTGTTGAACGTGATTTCGCAACTCCAGGTTGCCGTGTTGCCGCTAACCGCCGGGCCTTCACCGCTGCAGCTTTCTCCACTGCTGGCAATAATCGTCACCTGGCCATCTTCTGGTGGGCTTTCGGGGTTGGTGACAGCTGCGGTGAAAACAACCGCTTCCTCTATTTCTGAAGGATTTTGCTGGCTATTGATGACGGCCGATGTGGAGGGATCGGGTTCAGCCACGCCGCGAAGCAATATCGTTCCCGGCGTCACCAGGCCGCCAAGACCGGCATACTGGTTGGTAAAGGTCAACGCAAAAGGGTCTCCGTTGCTCCAGGTCCCGGCGATGACACCGGACAGTGGCGTGTTAGTGTCGTTGAAGTCAGGGTACAGATCGGCCAGGCTGACGCTGTCGCCAACGCCAAGTTCAACTGGCAGCGGGCCTTCGCCATCGCCGCTGATGTCGATCGTGAATGCGTCGGCCAGGCCCAGTAACCGGATTTCGGCATCATCGAATGCGCCGATGCCAAAGGATCCCAGGCTGCTCTCTGCCATCACCTGACCGCCGCGAACCACGTAAACCGAACTATCCAAACCCAGCAGGCCGAAGTTTCCGCTGCCTTGAATGTCAATCTGGCCGCCGCTGATGTCGACAATGCTGTTGCTACCGACGATGCCGTGGGCGCCGATCTCTGGCTCATCGCTGATTCGGTCGCCGGTCGTGGTGATGGTGGCGGAACCGGATAGCCGGAGCTTGCTTTCGGTAAAATATCGGATGCCGGGAGAGTTGTCACCCTGGGTCAGCACGCTGCCCCCGTCCAGCAGCACCTTGCTGCGGTTGCCGTAGATCCCCTCGCAGCCATCGGCCACGGTGCTGAGGCTGCCGCCGTGAATCCGTGCCTGTGCGCCGCGATCAAGGTTGATGCCGCGACAGGTATCGACCGTAGTGGATGGCGCTGAAAGCGTTCCGGCGAGCATGGTAAGGACGCTGCCACGACCAAGATCAATGATTTGCCGGTTCTGGGATGTGATGCTGGTTGCCTCGCCGGTCAGGGTGACACGGGAGCCGCGGTTGACACGGATGGCTCGATCCATTCCCTCAACGGTCGTATTGTGAAGGTTGATGATGGAGGACCGACCGACATCGATGGTGCCAATCAGGGTGGACTCGGTGGCGCTCAAGGTCAGTCCGTTGAGGTGACGAACCGATGCGGCCCCGCTGGAGCTGAGCAGGCTGCCAGGTTCGAGAATGATCGTGCCGCTGTCGGTCATCTCGATCGCGTGGCTGGAGGTCTGGATCGAAGCGCCCTCGCTCAGGCGGATTGTTCCCGCCTGGCCGATGCCGAAACCGCGCTGATTGTTGGCGCTGCCAATGATCGCGCCGCCGCGCAAATGGACATTGAAGTTGGAAGCGCCGCTGATGGCAGCATTACCACCGGCGCTGAAGTCCATCGTGCCGCGCAACTCGAAATCCAGATTGTGATCGGCGATCACCCGGTCAAGCAGAGTGGACTGCTCGTCGACCAGCAGGGTGATGTTGGAGTCGACGTCGATCCGATCCATTACCGTGGAGTTGATGACCTCGATCAGGACATCATCATCCAGGCGAATGTCATTGACGGAGGCGTTGACCAGTCGCACTCGACTATGGCTGTTTCCTCTGATATCGCCAGCCAGATCAGCGTTGATGATCTGAATATCCAGATAGTCGTCGGCGCTGATTCGGCCGCCTACCATTGAGCTGTCAACCAGGACGGTGGCGAACTCCGACAGGTTGATGGCGGTCGTCGAACTGGATGCGATATCGGCACCATTGACGATATAGACCTTGGCGTGGGCCCGAGCGGCTATTGCATTCCCCGACCCGCCCTCGACGCGGCCACCGTCAACGCGGATGGTTGTGCCGACGTTGGCATCGATTCCGCGCCCGTCCGGTGCATTGATTTCACCATTTGGGCCGACGATGACAACGTGCCCGAGATTCGGCAGATTCAGGGTCTCCTCGACCAGCCCGTCAATCACGACAGGTTCCTCTGCGGCGGCCGAAGCGGCGAGAAAACACACCAGCAATGCGCTCGCTGGCCCGGTGCGGGCCAGTGTTTCCAGATCAATCATGGGGATCCTCCCTTGTCGAGTGGGTCGGCTCATTGCTGTGTCTGAGCCGCCGGCCGGGGCCGGACTCGTAAAAATGAAAGCGAGCGTGGAGACTAACAGACCCGACGATGAGCAACAATCACCGGGTGAGAATCTGCCTTGCTTCATGGGCCATGATCAAAACGGCGCGCTGCCCGGTGTGCGCGGGTAGGGGATGACATCGCGAATGTTGCCCAGGCCGGTGATGTAGTTGAGCAGGCGCTCGAAACCGAGGCCGAAGCCAGCGTGCGGCACGCTGCCGTAGCGGCGCAGGTCAATGAACCACTTGTAGGTCTCGGCGTCCAGGCCGTGTTCGGCCATGCGACGGGTCAGTACGTCCAGACGTTCCTCGCGCTGGCTGCCGCCGATGATCTCGCCAATGCCGGGGGCCAGCACGTCCATTGCGGCCACGGTTTTCTCATCGTCGTTAAGACGCATGTAGAAGGCCTTGATTTCGGTCGGGTAATTCTTGACCACCACTGGGGCCTTGCAGTGCTTCTCGGTCAGGTAGCGCTCGTGCTCGGTCTGAAGGTCCACGCCCCACTCGGGCTTGTACTCGAACTTCTGGCCGCTGGCCTGGAGGATCTTGACCGCCTCGCCGTAGTCCATCTGGACGAACTGGCTGTCGACCAGTTTTTCCAATCGAGTCAGCGCGTCCGGCTCGATGCGCTCGGCGAAGAAGGCCATGTCTTCACCGCAACGCTCCAGCACGCGGGCGAAGACGAATTTCAGAAAGTCTTCGGCCAGTCCGGCCAGATCATCCAGGTCGGCGAAGGCCAGCTCCGGCTCGACCATCCAGAACTCGGCCAGGTGGCGGGTGGTGTTGGAGTTTTCGGCGCGGAAGGTCGGGCCGAAGGTATAGACCTTGCTCATGGCCAGGCAGAAGGCCTCGACGTTGAGCTGGCCGGACACGGTCAAAAAGGTCTCCCGGCCGAAAAAATCCTTGCCGAAATCGACCTGGCCGGCATCGGTGCGCGGCAGGTTCATCAGGTCCAGGGTCGAGACCCGGAACATCTGGCCGGCGCCCTCGGCATCGGAGGCGGTGATGATCGGGGTGTTGACCCAGTAGTAGCCGTTCTGGTCGAA
>SKQI01000181.1 GCA_007119095.1 Wenzhouxiangella sp.
CCTTCGGGCGCTCCTGTGGCGCTCCGCTGCCGCGTTCCGCCGCTTGGCAAGGGCTACGGCCATTCCCTGCGCGGCGCGCCTTGCAGCGAAGCGCCACAGGAACGCTGAATCCTAACATCAGGTTGAAGGACCACTACTGGCTGCCTTTTCAACTTCAATGGACCCCATCATGAACCTGCTGAAGCGTTTGCGCGTCGGCGCAATCCTTGTCTCTGCTGCCCTGCTGATGGCAGGATGCGCCACCACGCCGTCCGACGACAGCCTGATCCGCGAATCACGGGCGGCGCTGGAGCGCTTTGTTGACCGCGACCCCGGACTTCAGGGCTGGATAGACCATGCCCATGCCTACGTTGTCTTTCCCGAAATTGCCAAGGGTGGACTCGGCGTGGGTGGCGGATTTGGTCGTGGCATCGTCTTCCAGCAAGGTCGCCCGATCGGCCGCAGCTCGGTTTCTGAAGCCACGATTGGTGCCCAGATTGGCGCCCAGTCATACAGCCAGGTCATTTTTTTCCAGGACGAAGCAGCATTGCGCGTTTTCCAACGCGAAAACCTTGAGTTCTCGGCCCGGGCAACGGCGGTTGCCGCCAGTGCAGGGGCCGCGGCCACGACCAGCTACGAGCGCGGCGTGGCGGTATTCATCATGACCCGGGGCGGCTTGATGGCGGAAGTGTCCATTGGCGGTCAGCGGTTTCGCTACACCTCGCTCTGACCTTCCAGGAACTGCAGGCGTGCCAGGCGACGATAGAGGGGGTTATCGCGCACCAGCTCCTCATGTCGTCCATCGGCCACCACGCGGCCCTTGTCCATCACCAGAATCCGGTCAGCGCGGCGGACCGTTGCAAGGCGATGGGCGATAACCAAAACCGTGCGGTCACGGCCAACAGTGTCCAGCGCCTCCTGAACCAGGCGCTCGCTTTCCGCATCAAGACTGGCCGTGGCTTCATCGAGCAGCAGCAACGACGGGTTCTTGATCAGGGCCCTGGCAATGGCCAGGCGCTGGCGCTGGCCGCCAGAGAGGCGCTGACCACGCTCGCCGAGCGAGGTTTGATAGCCGTCCGGCCAGGCGCTGATGAATTCGTCCGCGTGGGCCGAGCGCGCCGCCTGCTCCAGGGCGGCGCTGCTGACCGGCTCGACGCCATAGCTGATGTTGTCAGCGGCCGAGCCTGAGAACAGCACCACATCCTGTGGTACTAGACCCACGGCTTGTCGTAGCTGTTGCAAGTCCAGCGCCCGCAGATCAACATCGCCAAAACGGACACAACCGGTGTCTGGGTCATAAAATCGCAATAGCAGCAGGAACAAGGTCGACTTGCCGGCCCCCGAAGGACCGACCAGAGCAACTGTCTGGCCGGCCTCAATGTGGAAGCTCAAGTTACACAGCACGGGCTGCTCGGGGCGCGATGGGTAGTTGAAGCTGACCGACTCGAAATTCAGCGACAGCGGCCCTTCCGGCAGCGGCTCTGGAACCTCACACTGGCGAATGTCCGGCTCGAGCTCCAGGAGTTCGGCCAGTCTGTCCATCGCCCCGGCGGCGCGCTGGAGCTGCCCCCATATCTCGCTCAAGCTCGCCGTTGACCCGGCCGCAATCACGGCATACAGGACGAACTGGCTGAGCTGCCCCGGCGTCATACTGCCTTCCAGCACCGCGCGCGCACCCAGCCACAAGACGAAAGTGATCGCGCCGAAGGTGAGCATGATCACCAATACGATCAAGACCGTGCTGGCCGCAATCCGCTGCACATTGGCCTTGACCGCCGCTTCCACGCTGGCGCGGAAGCGGGTAATCTCCCGGCGCTCCTGGGCGAAGGCCTGCACCGTTTGCACGGCGTTGATCGCTTCATCGCCACGTGCGCTGATGTCGGCGACTCGATCTTGCGCCTGCCTGGAAAGCCGCCGAACCCAGCGCCCGAGTATGATCACGGGCAAGATGATCAGCACGATGAGCCCCCCGATTACTGCAGCCAGTCGCGGTGCCGTCAAGGTCAGGGCGATTGCACTGGCAGTCAGCATCAGCAGATTTCGAATCCCGAAAGATACCGTTGACCCGACCAGGGTTTCGATCAGCGTGGTATCGGTGTTCAGGCGCGACAGGACTTCGCCGGTGCGGGTCCGGGCAAAGAACTCGGGGCTCATGAACAGTACGCGCTCGAACACCGCACTGCGGATATCGGCAACCACCCGCTGGCCCAACCAACTCACCCAGTAAAATCGCAATCCCCCGCCGACTGCCATCACGACGGCGGCGGCGAATAGCAGCCAGAACCAGCGATCAATACGCGCCAGGTCGTCGGCCATGAACCCACGATCAATCACCTGGCCCACCGCCAGGGGAATAGACAGCGCAGCGGCCGCAGACAGCAGCAAAAACAGGGCTGCGAGCAAGATCTGCATTTGATAGCGCCGAACGAACGGTCGCAAGGACGAAAGCGACTGCAATCGTCGACCAGTGGGCCGGTCCTCGAGCATGCCAGCGCTGTCCATCAGACTGGAATCCTCGTACGCCTTATCCTGACCCAGCCAGCCCAGGAGAACAAGAAAAGACCGATCCAGATGCAAGCAAAGGTCACCGCATGATCGATTGAAAATGGCTCGGCATAGACAAAAACGGCCAGCACGAAGGTAATGGTGGGGGCGAGGTACTGCATGACGCCGATCGTGCTTAGCGGCAAACGCCGGACACCGGCGGCGAACAACAGCAGGGGGATGACCGTAACCAGCCCCGTTCCTGCCAGCAGCAGAGCCAGATCCAGCTCAGCCGGGTCAAAGGCCAGGCGCGTGTTTCCTGCCAGCCAGACCAGCCAGATCAGGGCCAGCGGCGCCATCAGCAAGGTTTCCCAGAACAGACCAATCATCGGACCGACATCCAGCACCTTTCGAACGACCGAATAGAGGGCAAAACTCAAGGCCAGACCCAGCGCAATCCAGGGAAACTGGCCCACTCGCAAGGCCATGTAAAGCGTCCCCAGAGCTGCAATGGCGACTCCTATCACCTGCAAGACAGCAAGCTTCTCTCGGAAGAAAATCACTCCGAAAAGCACGGTCACCAGGGGATTGATGAAGTATCCCAGGCTGGTGGACAGGACACGGTCAGTATTGACTGCATAGATGAAGATCAGCCAGTTCACTACGATCAGACTGCCGCTGAGCAGCAGTGCCGCCAGCGTGCGCGGCGCCAGAACAAGTCGCCTCGGAAGTGCCGCGCCATCGCGGATCAGCAAGACCAAGGCCAGCACGACCACCGACCACAAAACGCGGTGGGCGATGATCTCATCAGCGCCCACCTGCCCCAAGAACTTGAAATAGACAGGAGCCATTCCCCAGGCCACAAAAGCGCCCAAAGCCGCCAACAGCCCGACCGAGTGCTGCGAATATTTCACTGCTCGGGCGGAACCAGCAGCGGCAATCGGGTCAGCTGAGGATGGATCAGGCTTCCGGCAAGCTCCAGCTGTTCCAAGCCCTCATCGGAGTGCACTTGCAGTTGTCCGCGCAGGCCCTGGTCCTCCAATTGGAAACCTGCATTGCCGCTGACCACGCGGCCAGGACTGACCACGCTCAGCGACCCCACCTCAAGTGAGCCAGGCAGCAGGCTCAATTCAGCGCGTAACAAATCAAACTGCTGACTGACAGGGTCAGACGCCTGAGCACCTTCAAGCCCTTCCAATAACGGCCACTCACCTCCCCAAAGCTCGACTGTTCCGTGCCCGGCCCAGCTCGCAGGTTGATCAATCAAATCACCAGAAACAGCAGCCAGTTCCAACAGCAGGTCGCCCTGGCCATCAAGAAACGGTGGTAGACGAAGGGCTCGCAATAAAGCAGCAGCGCTACTGACATCCGCTGTCACCAGGCTGTCGACCTGAGCTGGCTGGTGACGCAGATCCAGGGCAATCGAAGCAGCCAGCTCGGCGCCGGGAACGGAAGTTTGATCAAGCTCCAGCGCGACTAGTCCACTTCGCCCCGCAGCTTCCACTCTGGCACCCTCCAGCACCATCCCGAGCTCGGCAACCTTGGAGACCTCGGCCACCACATCAAAGTCAAAGCCTCGCAAAGCGGTCAGAACGCCGGATTCGGCGGGCAACTGCGACAGCTCGGCCAGTTTCCCGACCAGTGCAAGCACGTCAACATCAAAAAAATCACTGGCCAGGGAGGCAGAAAGGTAGGGGCGATCCCCCGAAAGGTAGGCCCCCTCCACCAAGAAACGATGCTGGTTCAGCATCAACATGCCACCATCGAGATCCAGACTCATGGGTGGCTGCGAAGAATACGACACGTTCCCGCGAAGTTCAGCCTGGTAGCGGCCACCATCCATGACAGCCAGCAGGCGCATATTGCTGAGCCTGGCATTGCCGTTATTGCCAGGCACCAATAATCCATCCACCTCCAGGCTGTCGAACGCTGCAGGCTCTTCCATATTCCCTCGGAATCTAAACTCGACTGGACTGCCAGGCGTCACCCCGGCCAGATCGATGCGATCCATCTCCAGGATCTCGCGACCCGCCCGTCCAGCATCGGTAAAACTGACCACCGCGTGTTCAAGCGAAATTGGACCACTGGTCCAATCAGAAAGCCCTGGAGGCCGATCGCGCCCGAGCCCCTCCAGGTTGCTTCGGCCGCTTGGGTCCGTATGCAGGTTGATTCGGGCACCGGATAAACGTACATCACTGGCATCCACCCTCCCCCGCACCAGGGCCAACAGACGCACCCGCATATCAACCTGCTCGGCCCGAAACAACTCGGGCCCGTCAAAGCCCTCAGGCGGCAGCATGATCACCTGCTCCGCGGTCAGACGCAGACCGGGAAATAGCCGGAGCCGCAGCGGACCCTGAATCTCGATTCGCCGTCCGGTGTGATTTTCAACGTGCTGAGCAACCAGCAACTTCAGCCGCTGCTCGTCAAGGAATATGACGCTACTGCCCACAATCCCCAGCACCATGATCGTGGCTGCAGCAAAAACGACGACGGCGTTGCGCATCAGAAATACCGGGAGTGCCCAAAACCACAGTTTACCGGAGCCATGGAGAAAAATACGGGATTGGCATGCCCGGCTTGCGCTTGAATATGAAACTCATCCAAAAAGCGAAAAGCCCGGCACATTGGCCGGGCTTTTCTGCAACTTGCTTGCCGCGAATCGCTTACTCGGCGACTTCTGCACCTGGTGCATCAGGGCGATCCACCAACTCTACGTAGGCCATGGGGGCATTGTCACCAGCCCGGAATCCACACTTTAGAATCCGAAGGTAGCCACCAGGCCGCTGTGCATAGCGCGGCGCAATTTCGGAAAACAACTTGCCTACGGCTTCCTTATCGCGCAGACGTGCGAAAGCCAGCCGACGCTTGGCCACCGTATCTTCCTTGGCCAGTGTAATCAGCGGCTCGGCAACCCGACGCAGCTCCTTGGCTTTGGGCAAGGTCGTCTTGATCAGCTCGTGATGAATCAGGCTGGCAGTCATGTTCCGGAACATCGCACGGCGATGCGATGAATTTCGGTTGAGCTTACGCCCTGCTTTGCGATGACGCATTTCCAGTTCTCCTTAGCGCTCGGCCCGGGCCAGATTAGCCGGCGGCCAATTCTCCAGGCGGGTACCCAGGTTGAGATCATGCGAAGCCAGCACGGTCTTGATCTCGGTCAGGGACTTCTTGCCCAGGTTGGGTGTTTTCAACAATTCGGTTTCGGTACGCTGCACCAGATCACCAACATACTGGATATGCTCGGCTTTCAGACAGTTAGCGGAACGAACAGTCAGCTCCAGGTCGTCGATCGGGCGCAGCAACACCGGGTCGAAGATTTCCGTACTGGCTTCGGCCTGATCGGTCTCCCGAGCAACGAAATCGACAAATACAGACATTTGGTCCACCAGAATACCGGCCGCCAACTTTACCGAGTCCTCGCAGGACATGGTTCCATTGGTATCGATATCCAGCACCAGCTTGTCCAGGTCGGTGCGCTGGGCAACACGAGCACTTTCGACGCTGTAAGCGACACGGTGCACCGGGCAATAAGACGCATCGAGTTGCAAACGACCGATCGGACGAGACTCTTCATCAGCAAACTTCAGTGCCGCGGCAGGCTGGTAACCCACGCCGCGCGTTACCTTCAGCTTCATGCTGAGCTTGATGTCCTTGGTCAGGTTGCAAATCACGTGATCCGGATTGACAACCTCGACATCGTGATCCAACTGAATGTCGCCTGCGGTAACGGGCCCGGCCTTGTCCTTGACCAAAGTCAACACGGCCTCTTCGCGAGAATGCATGCGAACAGCGACATCCTTCAGATTCAGCAGGACTTCCACGATATCTTCCTGCAAACCTTCCACGGCGGTGTATTCGTGCAACACGCCATCAATCTCCACCTCGGTGATTGCGCTACCTGGGATGGAAGACAGCAGGACACGGCGCAGGGCGTTGCCCAGCGTGTGTCCGAAACCACGCTCCAGCGGCTCCAGCGTGATGCGGGCCCGACGAGGAGAAATCTCGTCGACGATCAGCCCTTTCGGCTTGAGCATCTTGCCGACAAGTGTGCTTATCTGGCCTGACATTGAATGCCTCTCTAAAATTCTACTTGGAACGGAGATGCCGACAGAATGCCGGCACCCGTGAATTACTTCGAATACAGCTCGACGATCAAGCTTTCATTGATATCGGGCGGCAAATCGTCACGATCCGGGCGACCTTTGAATTCCCCGGTCATCTTGTCGAAGTCAACGCTCACCCAGGCCGGAATCAGATCAAGCTCACGCGATACATTGATCGCTTCCTGAATTCGGAGCTGCTTGCGCGACTTCTCGCGAACTGCGACGACGTCACCCGGCTTGACCTGGAATGAAGGAATATTCACCACCCTGCCATTGACCTCAATGGACTTGTGACTGACCAGTTGACGAGCTTGTGCGCGCGTGACACCGAAGCCCATGCGATACACCACATTATCCAGTCGGCACTCCAGCAGCTGCAGCAGGTTTTCACCCGTCGCGCCCTTCTGGCGAGCAGCTTCTTTGTAGTAATTGCGGAACTGCCGCTCCAGCACACCATACATGCGACGTACTTTTTGCTTTTCACGCAGCTGCAGGGCGTAGTCGGACAGACGCTGACGACGGCTGTCACCATGCTGCCCAGGCGGCTGATTCAGTTTGCACTTTGAGTCCAGGCCACGGGCCGGGCTCTTCAGATTCAGGTCCATGCCCTCGCGACGTGCGAGTTTGCAGGTGGGTCCGGTATATCTAGCCATAATCTTTATTCAATCCAGCGATACAGCACGTTAGACGCGACGTTTCTTGGGGGGACGGCAACCATTGTGAGGAATGGGAGTAACGTCCACGATATTGGTGATCTTGAATCCAACCGCGTTCAACGAACGAACGGAAGACTCACGGCCCGGCCCCGGACCATTGACCCGCACTTCAAGATTCTTCATCCCGTATTCCTGCGCGGTCCGACCTGCATTCTCGGCGGCAACCTGAGCGGCAAAGGGTGTCGATTTGCGTGAACCGCGGAAACCCGAACCTCCGCTGGTCGCCCACGCCAGGGCGTTGCCCTGCCGATCGGTAATCGTGATGATGGTGTTATTGAACGAGGCATGCACGTGAGCAATACCGTCAACAACGACCTTCTTGACCTTTTTCTTGCCTTTGGCTGTCTGCTTGGCCATCTTCTCTCAACCTTAACGAATCGGACGACGCGGACCCTTGCGGGTGCGAGCGTTGGTACGGGTGCGCTGACCGCGAACAGGCAGACCGCGACGATGGCGCAGGCCACGGTAGCAACCGAGGTCCATCAAGCGCTTGATATTCATCGCCACTTCCCGGCGAAGATCGCCTTCGACGGCGTACTTGCCCACTTCCTGCCGCAGTTTTTCCTGCTCCGCCTCGGTCAGATCCCGAACCTTCGTATCTGCTGCCACACCAGTGGCCTCGCAAATTTCATAGGCGCGGGTTCGGCCGATACCGTAAATGTGGGTCAGAGCTACCCAAGTGTGCTTTTGCACGGGCAGGTTGACGCCTGCAATACGAGCCATGTATGTTCTCCGTAAAACCTGTTGCGTCTAATCAGCGCAAACCG
>SKQI01000122.1 GCA_007119095.1 Wenzhouxiangella sp.
GGGCGAGGCGCCAACGACCTGGAACTCGCCAAAGTCCAGAAAGTACATGTAGGGCGAGGGATTAAGGCTGCGCAGGGCCCGGTAGACATCCACCGGGCGAGCGGCCAGATCCACGCTCATGCGCTGTGAAAGCACGACCTGCATCACATCACCGGCCAGGATGTAGTCCTTGATTCGGGCGACGGCGGCTTTGAAGTCGGCCTGCTCGAACTCGTAGTGATAATCCGATTCGGCCGGGACCGGCAGCCGTAAGGCCGGCGGATAGCCGGGCGAGCCGCAGCGCAGGCGATGAGCCAGCTGATCCAGACGACGCTGGGCCTGCTCCCAGGCATCAGGCTGGCCCGGGTCTGCGTTGACAATCAGATTGAGCCGGCCGGCCAGGTTGTCGAACACGGCCAGCTCTTCGGCCTCCAGCAGCAGGATATCGGGCACGCCCAAGGCATCGGGCTTGCCCAGAATGTCCAGGCGCGACTCGATCAGGGCCACAGTTTCGTAGCCGAAATAACCGACCAGGCCGCCGCTGAAGCCCGGCAGATCTTCGAGCTGCGGCGCCCGTTGGGCATCGACCACCTCGGCCAGGCAGGCCAGCGGGTCGACGTTCTCGCGCCGTTCAATCACCTGACCGAAGTCGAGTTGTTCCAGCGTTTGCCCCCGGGCTCGCCAGGCGCGGCGGCACGGCAGGCCGATCATCGAATAGCGGCCCCAGTTCTCGCCACCTTGCACGGATTCCAGCAAGAAGGCGTTGGGGCCATCGGCAAGCTTCAAATAGACCGACAGGGGCGTATCCAGGTCTGCAGCGATGCTGCGCCAGACCGGCACGCGGTTATAACCCTCGGCGGCGAGGCGCTGGAATCGGGAGCGGTTCAAGGCAATGAATCGGTTGCTGGAAAGCCCGCTATTTTAGCCCGGAACGCGTCGGCATCGCGGCTGCCGGAATCGGTCTTTCCTCGAATCGATCCTGGAAAAGCTGATCGGGCGGCAACTCGAATCGATCACCAAACACCTGATCTTCGATCACGTCAAAGGGCGCGGTGACGGCTGACTCCAGATTGATGTTCGGGGTTCTGGCCCGAAGCTGAAAGCCCTCACCCAATGCATTGATGCTGAGGTTGTCAAAGCTGGCAACGCCATTGCTGACCGTTTTGACCAGGGTGCCGCTTAACTGGCCACTGCCAGGATTGGTTTCAAAGCGGATTTCGATCTCGGTACTGTTGTCGTCGGCCACCAGCAACCCCAGAGAGTCCACCACGCGCACGACCAGACGGGGAAACAGCAAACCGTTGACAACGCCGTAGTCGGGCTCGGTGGCGAAGGCCAGCGCCACTGGACCAGTACTGACGATCTCGTAGGGCGCCGTGGCATCGCTTGGCTCGTTATTATCATCACCACCGTACTCGGCTCGGATGGTCCGCGGACCGAGGCTGGTCGACACCAGTTCACAGGCAGTCTGACCCAAGTCGAGATCTATCTGGCATTCAGCCCCTTCGCCGTCGGATACGTCGACCTGCCCGGTTGGACTCTGGCCAGCCACGATGACAGTGACCGTGTAAGGCAAGCCAACCACCTGCTGATTGGCCGGGGTCAGACCGAGGATGCTGGTGGTCGATTGCGCACGAACAATCGTATAGCTCTGGCTAGCGCTATCGCCCAGGTTATTGGCATTGCCAACATAAGTCGCGGTGACAGTCTTCGGGCCCACGCTGCCTGAGATCAGATTGCAGCGGTCAGCCGGCAAAGTGATCACGCAGTCATTACCTTCACCATCGTCGACAATGACCGGCCCGGTAGGCTGAAAGCCGTCGATCGCAATCTGTACTTCATAGGGCTGGTTGATCGCCTGGGCCCCTGCCGGCGTGATTGCAACGATATTCAACGCCGACTGCGCCGGTGCGATGGCGAAAAAGCCCTGGGCGCTGCTGGAGGCGTTGTTGACATCACCTGGATAAACGGCGGTGATGATCCGATTTCCCGTGCCTGCCGAAATCAGACTGCAGCGGTCCTGCGTTTCCACATCAAACTGGCAACTGGCACCGAGATCATCGCTGACCGTGACCAGCCCCGTCGGACCGGCACCGGTGACCTCGACCAGCACATCGTAGGGCTGGCCGACAATCTGCGACCCAGCCGGGTCGAAGCCGACGATTGCGGTACTGCTGGCAGACTCCACTACGCTGAACGGCTGACTGAGGGCGCCGGCGAGGTCACCAAGCGCATCATCGGCACTGAGGCGATAGCCCGTGCCCACTGTATCCACACTCAGGCTCGCATAGATCGCCACCCCATCTACCACCGTTGCCACTCCGCCGTTGCTGAGGACCGCAGCCGGGTCGCCATCGAGCAGCTGCAAGTCCACCTGGGTACTGTTGTCACTGCTCACCAGGTTGCCGGCCGCATCATGCACGCTGACCGTAACAGCCGGGGTAATGACGTTGTCGGGCAATACCGAGCTGGGCTGGACACCGAAGCGCAATTCGAATGGTTCGCCCGGGGAAACCTCGAAGCCGTCACTGAAAGCCGACTGCAGATCCGTTGCCTCGGCTTGCAGTCGGTAATCGACACCCGCCAGGTCAATCACCAAAGACTCGAAAACGGCCACACCGCTGTTGACGACGGTGGCCTCGCCACCCTCGAGTACAGCCCCCGATGTGCCATCAATCAGGGTCAGTGTCACCTCGGTACTGTCATCACTCAGCACGGGATTACCAAAAGCGTCCTGAACCTCGACCTCCACTGCCGGACTGATCGACTGACCAGAGACCGCATCTTCCGGCTGAACCAGGAACACGAGCCGATCGGGCGCACCCGCCACAATCTGGTAGGGCACCGTCGCCGTGTCAGGCTGATTGTTCGCATCGCCGGGATAATCGGCGGTAATGGTTCGCGGACCAACGCTGTCAGAGGTCAAGGTGCAGCTGGTCGCCGCCCCCAGAACAATCAAACAGCTGGCACCTTGACCATCGTCAATCGTCACCGTGCCGCCGGGATTGAAGCCGGCAGTGCTGATTTCCACGGTATAAGGCTCATTGACTGCCTGGGAGCCCGGCGGCGTCACCCCAATAATGGCCAGATTGGTGCCGGCTTGCGTGATTTCATAGGCGACTTCGTCCTGGCTGGGGGCGTTGTTGGCATCCCCTGGATAGCTGGCAGTAATCGTCTTGGCTCCAGCCGTTGTTGAAACCAGCTCGCAACTCGATTCGCCCTGGTCCAGATCAATCGGACAGGTGTTGTTGCCGTCACTGACCGTTACCGTGCCTGACGGGCTGGCGCCGGTGACGACCACATTCACCAGATAGGGCTGACCAACAAGTTGAGACCCAGCCGGGTCGATGCCGGTAATGGTGGTGCCGGAGCCCGCCGATGTGATGTCGAATTCCTGACTGGTCTCCAAGAGCATGACAGGATCGTTGCTTTGGGCGAGTAGCTGGTAGCCGCTACCAGCCAGGTCCACACTCAAACCGGCAAAGCTGACCACGCCACCGCTGACTGCTTGTCCATCGCCACCACCGAGCTGGGCGCCAGGCTGGCCGCCGCTCAGGCTCAGGCCGACCTCAGTGGTGTTATCCCAGGTCACCAGATTGCCGAAACTGTCCAGCACATGAACAACGACGGGCGGTGACATCAAACCACTCACCACGGTTGTGGTCGGCTGAACGGCAAAGCTCAATTGAGCCGGCACGCCCGGTGCAGTATCAAACGGATCGCTGTCATCAAACTGCAAGTCGCCGTCGCTGTCGGCTGCACGCAGAACGAAACCCTGGCCAACCTGGTCCAGGGTCAGGTCAGCGAATGTCGCCTGACCGTTGCTGACCACTGCTGAAACCGCGCCACCGAGGCTGGCCTCGCCGCTGGGGTCGACCTGCAGGGAAAGATTCACCACCGTGCTGTTGTCCAGGCTGACCAGGTCGCCATTGCTGTCCTGGACCTCGACCACCACCGGAGCCAACACTTCCCCAACGGTGCCGTCTACAGGCGGGACGACAAATACCAGCCGCGCCGGAATCTGGGTGGCAGCCAGTAATTGGCTTGTGGCATTGCCGACGGTGGACTGAACTTCCAACTGGCCGCTGAAGCTGCCATCACTGGCAGCATCGAACTGGATGGTAACGGTGCAAAACTGCCCACCGGCCAGCGTTTCACCGGTGCAGTCTTCAGCAGCAACGCTGAACTCCACATCACCGCCCAGATTGAGCGCTGAAATGGTCAACTCAGTCGTGGCATCGCCCGTATTGGAAACGGTGAGGTCGGCATCAACCGGCAACGCATCGGCGCTCACCAGTCCGAAATTGAGCGGATCAGGGGCCACCTGCAAGACAGGTTCCGGACCCGGCAGCCCCGTACCGAACAACTGCACCGTATTGTTGATCACGACCGGGGCATCGCTGCTGACGGTGAGCGTCGCGGACAGGGGGCCTAGCGATTGTGGACTGAAGCGCACCAACTGGATACAGGACTGGTCGCCACCCAGAGTGAACGGCGGCTCGTTGCAGGTGCCACCGGGTTCAAGCAGGAAGTGGTTGTCATCATCGATATCAATGCTGCTGACCTCGAGGCTGCTGCCGGAATCCCCCTGGTTGGTGATCGTGACCTCTTCGACAGTCGAATCACCGCGAACGGCGAAGAAATCGACCTGGGCATGCGCCATGGCCGAGCCGATCAGCAGCCCTGCCATAAAAACGGAACGAAGCAACCCTGCTACCTTTGAAGTCCCCATATCGATCACCAGTGCCTCCCAGCGTTCGTCAGTTTATTGTTGGTGCGCGCTCACCCGGATTCCCCGCGCAAGCTACGAATCACGGCGCCATAATCGTCGGCGCCAAAGATCGCCGAACCGGCAACCAGGGTATCGGCGCCGGCGCGAATGATTTCAGCTGCATTGTCGGGCTTCACCCCGCCGTCGATTTCAAGGCGAATATCAAAACCGGAGTCATCAATGATCTGGCGCGCCATGCGCAGCTTGTCGAGGGCCGAGGGAATGAATTTCTGGCCACCAAAGCCCGGATTGACGGACATGATCAGCACCAAATCGACCTTGTCTATCACCCACTCAAGCACATCCAGCGGCGTTGCCGGATTGAATACCAGCCCGGCCTTGCAGCCCTGCTCCCGAATCAGGCCCAACGTCCGATCAACATGACGTGACGCCTCCGGATGAAAACTGATCACACTGGCTCCGGCCTGGGCAAAATCGGGAATGATGCGATCAACAGGTTCGACCATCAGGTGGACATCGATCGGTGCACTGATGCCGTAATTGCGCAAGGCCTCGCAAACCAGCGGACCAATGGTCAGATTAGGCACGTAATGATTGTCCATCACGTCGAAATGCACCCAGTCGGCGCCGGCATCCAGGGCTGCCCGGGTGTCTTCTCCAAGTCGGGCAAAATCTGCCGACAGTATGGATGGGGCGATGACAAGCGGCTGTTTCATAGGATTGGACGCGTATAATCTGAAAGTAGTATCCCGCCTTCATTGTACGCTACCGTGAAAGATTACCCCACGCCCGCGCTTCAGCGGCTCCATCAGGGCAAAGTCCGCGATATCTACGCGGTCGATGATGATCGTTTGCTGATCGTTGCCTCCGACCGTCTGTCGGCATTCGATGTCGTCTTGCCCGACACCATTCCGGGTAAGGGTGAAATCCTGACCCGCATTTCGATGTTCTGGTTCGGTCGGTTCGACGACCAGGTCCGCAACCATCTGCTGGAAGGCGACCTGGCCGAGATTCTCGGCGGCGTGGAGCTGGCCCGTCAGCTCGCACCACGAAGCATGCTGGTCAGACGTCTGCAACCGTTGCCGGTAGAGGCCATCGTGCGTGGCTACCTGGCCGGCTCTGGCTGGAAGGACTACCAGGCGACCGGGACAATCTCGGGCATCAGTCTGCCGGCCGGGCTGGAGCTGGCCGGCAGTCTGCCCGAGCCTATCTTCACCCCATCGACCAAGGCCCAGGTAGGAGATCACGACCAGAATATCGACTTTGCTCGCATGCAGTCCCTGATCGGCGCAGAGCTTGCCATTCGCGTGCGCGATATCTCGCTGGCGATCTATCGCCGAGCTGCTGCCTACGCGCGTGATCGAGGCATCATCATTGCCGACACCAAGTTCGAATTCGGCACGGACAAAGCAGGACACTTGTACCTGATCGATGAAGTATTGACCCCCGACAGCTCGCGCTTCTGGCCGGTTGATCAGTGGCGTCTGGGTATTTCCCCACCCAGCTTCGACAAGCAGTTCGTCCGTGATTACCTGGAAACCCTGGACTGGAACAAGACCGCGCCGGGACCGAAGCTGCCGGCCGACATCATCAGACAAACTCGGGAACGTTACGCCGAGGCGGCAGCACGACTGATCGACCAGGAAAGCATGGCATGACAACGGACAGAAAATCTGCGCAATCAGAAGCGAAGCAAACAGCCAATGCCGAACGGCAATATCGCGTCAGTCGGAGCGAATTGCCGCTGAGCTGCCCGACGCCGGAAATGGCGCTTTGGGACTCACACCCCCGCGTTTACCTGCCCATTGAAAAGACCGGAGAGGCGACCTGCCCCTACTGCAGCGCGCGGTTCGTACTTGACGATTGACCCACCGCAAGACGCGCCCCCCACTTGTCCTTACTGGCCGACACCATTAACCGATCAGCATGATCCACTGGCACGCACGCGACAGTCGTCCTCCGCCTGTCTGGCTTGACTGGACCTGTGCCGGCATCCTGTTTTCCAGCCTTGCGCTGGGCTTGTTGCTGCCCAAGGTCGCCGGCGCCGGCTTCCTGTTGCTATCCCTGATCGGCATTGTCTGGCTGAGCTTGACCGGAGGCTGGAAACTGCGCTCCCTGGCACCTTTGGAACGCTTGCTGCTGGCCGCCGTTGTGATTTACGTGCTCCTGTGGCTGGCTGCCTGGGCCTGGACGGGGCTGGATGCCTATGGCCAGGACGGCGTGGGTCGCACCTTGCGCCTGCTGCTGATCATTCCTCTGCTGCTGTTTATCCGCCTGCTGGATCGTCTGGAAACAGCCTGGTGGCTGGGACTGAGCACGGGCGCCATCCTGGCGGGGCTCTATGCCTGGTGGTTCCACCTGAGCGGTCAAACCGGCCTGCATGAACACCGGGTTGACGGCCCAACCAACCCCATCTATTTCGGCGGCATTGCCCTGGCCTTTGCGATGATGCTGCTGGCTCGTGCGCACGATGCCAGCCTTGGGCTGCCGACCCGACTGTTGACCGTGGCAGCCATTGTCCTGGCCATTTCCGCCAGCACTTTTTCCGGATCCCGCGGCGCCTGGCTGGTGCTGCCGCTGTTATTGCCAGTCTATCTGCTGACACTCGGCGCCGAACAACGCCCGCTGAAACGCTATCTGACCGCCCTGGCCTTGCTGGCGGTCGCAGCCATCGTCATGCTCAACCCACTGGTACCGATGAGCGAACGCGCCGGTGAGGCGGCTGTCGACTTCAGCCGCATCATTCAAGGGGAAGCCGCCGAAGGCACCCTGGGCAGACGCGTAGTGATGTGGCAGATTTCCTGGCAGGTCTTTCTCGAGCAGCCATTCACCGGCGCCGGCCCCGGCGGCTTTCGCCAGGCCCTGGAAAGCGCGGTTGCAGCCGGGCATCCAGAGCCCGATTTCCTCGCTTACCGCCACCCGCACAGCGCCTACCTGTCGGCCCTGAATCACGGTGGCCTGCTGGGTCTGCTCAGCCTGCTGCTATTGTTTGCCTACGTACTGCGTCATCATGTCCGGGTCTGGCATACCGGCCTCAAACAGACCCGTCTTCTGGGGTGGTCGGGACTGGCGGCGCTGGCCACGCTGATGGTGATCGCGCTGACCGAGTCGCTGTTCGAGCGAAATTCCGGGATTGTGTGGTTCGCGCTGTTTGCCGCCGTGCCGGCAGCGCTGATTCACGCCCGGCGACGACGGGTATTGGAGAGCCCCACGCCCAGCAGGCAGCATGGCCTGAGCGTGATCATCATCTGCAAGAACGAAGCCGACCGGATCGGCCGCTGCCTGGAATCCGTCGCCGGCTGGGCCGAGGAAGTAATCGTCCTCGACAGCGGCAGCAC
>SKQI01000031.1 GCA_007119095.1 Wenzhouxiangella sp.
CCGATCCCACCGCGTCGCGGAAAGGTCCGTAAAAGGCCGAGGCGTACTTGGCCGCATAGCTCAGGATCAGGGTGTTGGCGAAGCCTTCCTTTTCCAGGGCCTGGCGGATGGCGCCGATCCGTCCGTCCATCATGTCCGAGGGGGCGACCACGTCGGCGCCGGCGTGGGCGTGGCTCAAGGCCTGGCGTACCAGGGCCTCAACGGTGTCATCGTTGACCACGTAGCCCTGCTCATTGATCAAGCCGTCGAGGCCGTGGCTCGTGTACGGATCCAGGGCGACATCGGTGATCACGCCCAGCTCCGGGAAGCGGGATTTCAGCGCGCGCACCGTTGTCTGAACCAGTCCATCCTCTCGCCAGGCTTCTTCGGCTGAATCGGACTTGCGCTCGACCGGAACCACCGGAAACAAGGCCAGGGCTGGAATGCCGAGTGACAGGCACTGTTCGGCCTCGGCCAACAGGGCATTCAGGCCAAGCCGTTCGATGCCGGGCATGGAGACAATCGGCTCGCGTGCGTTCGCTTTCTCCAGCACGAAAACCGGGTAAATCAGATTGTCCGGGCTCAAGCGATGTTCGCGGACCAGGCGACGGGAGAACTCGTGGGCGCGCAGGCGCCGTGGGCGCTGGGTAGGAAAAGCCATGGTCTTACTTGAAATGTGACTTGAAATAGTTGAAGGAATTCTGGAAAGCTTTCCAGGCATGTTCTGCTTCAAGCTTGATCCGGGCAAACTCGGCCTCGCCGGCTGCCCTCAGTTCGGTCAGCTTCTTTTTCATCTCGGCACGCTTCTCGCGGACATCGGCAAGCTGTTCCTCGTATTTCTTCTCTGCCTTGCCGCTGGCATCCTTGACCTTGTCCTCGAGCCGATCAATCTCTTCATTGAGCTGATCAAGCTTGTCTTTCAGCGACTCAATAAAGGCTTTGCGACTACTTTGTTCACTCATGCTTTGTCTCCTCGTAAGTTGACGAAATCCATCACCCCTCTAATCTTAGCCGCTTTCCCCTTTCCCCTTAACCCCTTTACCCCTTTACCCCTTTACCTTTACCCGCTTCGTCTTCCACTCCGGCTCCCGTCTCCGCCTTCGCAGCACAAACCGCTCTGGCGCCAGCGCTTGCCTAATCTCGGGCTCTACCGACACCGGGCGCTGGCTGATCGTATCGGCGAGCAGCTCGGCGCACAGCGGCGTGTGGGTGATGCCGCGTGAGCCGTGAGCGGTGTTCAAGTAGACGTTTTCAAGTTCTCGGTGAGGAATGAACCCGGGGTCCGGTGCAATGCCGGCCAGGGGTAGGCGGTCCGGGCTCTGGCAGCGCAGGGCCGCGCGGCTGGAGACGATGCGGGCTTGATCGCCGCCCAGCGCGGCGTGATGATCTGGCAGCTGCTCGGCAAGCTGCCGCATGTTCACGGCATCGTCAGCCGAATCCAGCAGGGGTTCGGTTCGCTGCCGATCGTACGTTGCTCCAACACAATGCAATCCGTCCAGGGCAGGAGTCAGGTAGCCGGCGTGGCAGATTGGCTGGGTCCAGCGGCTGCTGGCTTCGGTGGCGGCAATGTGGCTGAGCTGGCCACGTATGATGCTAATCGGCAGCCAACTCATACCGGGCAGTTCGCGGACGTTGGCGGCTGTAGCCACAACTGCGGCATCGCAAGAGAGCGACCGGCCGTCGCCAAGTTTTACTCCGGGATTGGCGCCGGCTTGGACCTCGATCACGTGTGCCCTGAGCTGGCTGATGGCGGGGTGGGCCAGCAAGTGGTGGCACCAGGCGGCCGGTCGGAGATAGCCGCCGGCGTGCATCTGGTAAAAATTCTGCTTGCGAGAAAAGAGCGACGGCGGCCAGGCCTTGGATTCCAGTGCGTCGGCCAGCTTGGCTGAGCTGCGGGCGTCGTGGGGCTTCAGCACTATGCCGTCTAGCCTGCCTTGATCGGGCTCGGATGGAAAATCATACGCCCGAAACCAGCGTATCGCGGCCAGCAAGCTGGTCTGGTAAAAACGGTTCTGCGCCGTCATGTGCGCGCTGGGTGTGCTGTAGACCACGCCGCAATGGTTGCCGGAAGCGCCGCTTGCCGGCGGCGCTGGATCAATGACGGTGACTTTCCAGCCCCTGTCTGCCAATGCCCTGGCGCTGGTCGAACCGGCCAGGCCGGCACCGACGACAATGGCCTGACCTTGCCGGCTGCAGCGAGCGACTGGGTCGCCGGGCATGCGGCCGCACAGTCTGTGGCGTTTGCGTCCAAAGCCGGGTTCGCGCCAGACTTCAAAGCCGGCTTCGACCAGGCCGCGTCGGACGTGCCCGGCAGCGGTGAAGCTGGACAGCGTGGCGCCGGGTGAGGAGCGAGCGGCCAGGCTCTTGAACAATGCCGATTGCCACATGTCCGGATTGCGGGCGGGCGCAAACCCGTCCAGGAACCAGGCATCGATGGGCTCGCAGGCCTGCTGCCACTGCTCGGTGGCGTCACCGAACATCAGCGTCAGGCTGATATTGGTGGCCAGGTCTATTCGGTGCCAGCCCGGTACGGGCGCTGGATAGTCATTCAGCAGTCGCTGGGAGAGCGTCTTCAGCTGCGGCCAGCCAGCCAATGCTCGGGCGAGGTCTGCTTTCGCAAGCGGATGCAACTCGGCCGACTGCAGATGCAAGCAGGTTCCCGGCTTGGCGTGATCGAGGAAACAGCGGGCGGCCAGCAGCATGTTCAGGCCGGTACCAAACCCGGTCTCGCCGATCGACAGGATCTGCCCGGCTCGCAGCCGGCCAAAGCGCTCCGGCAGCGCGTTGGCTTCGATGAATACCTGCAGACTTTCGGCCAGACCCTGGCCGCGCATGAAGTAGCTGTCTTCATGGCGGGTCGAAATCGGCGTGGTGCCGTCGAAATCGACCCTTGCCGGGATGATGGGCATGACGGGCCGGCTCACGGTGAACTGTCTGAATTTACGCCTTGTACTACTATTGACATGCTCGATGTTATATCATTTCAAATTAGATCGACCGGATATAGAACATGGCCGCAGTAATTGAACCAAAAGATCGAGAGCGGAAAGGCATGATCCTCGACCGCCTGGCCATTTGCGTGTCCGGTTTGTGCCTGGTGCAGTGTCTGCTGCTTCCCCTGCTGGTGGTGCTGACACCGCTGATGTCGCTCGGCATTTTTGGCGAGGAAATCTTTCATCTTGTGCTTTTGGGCCTGATCTTGCCGGTCAGTCTGGCTGCGTTTGTTCTAGGGTACCGCGTTCATCGCAACCGACAGATGCTGGTGCCTGGCCTTGCCGGTCTGGTTATCGTGATCCTGGCAGCCATATTCGAGCATGATATGACGACCCTTGGCACCGCTTTAATGACTTCCTTCGGTGGTGTGCTCCTGATTACCGGCCACTGGCTGAACCTGCGCCGCCGGCGCCAGGCCTGCCTCGCCCCGCAGCGCTGATCAGGCATCGAAAATCTCTGGTTTCGGCTGTCCGGCCGAGCTGATAAAATTCACCCCGATTTCAACAACCAGGGACAACCAGCATGAGCGAGATACCTTCTGATCTGCGTTTTTCTGAAAGCCACGAGTGGGTCAGCCAGGAAGAGGATGGCGTGGTCAAGGTCGGTATCACCGACCATGCTCAGGAGCAGCTCGGTGACCTGGTCTTCGTCGAGCTGCCTGAAGAGGGTGCAACTTTCGGTCAGGGTGATGCCTGCGCCGTGGTCGAATCGGTCAAGGCGGCTTCTGACATTTACTGCCCGGTCTCAGGCGAGATCGTTGCGGTCAACGAAGCCCTGATCGATGGCCCCGAGATCGTCAATAACGACCCTTATAACGACGGCTGGCTGTTCAGCGTTCGCCTTGACGATGGCGACGAGCTCGAGAATTTGATGGACGCTGAGGCCTACCGCGAGCATATCGAAGACTAAGGCCAGCGGCCGCTCGTGTCTTGCTATCTCATGCTCTCCGGCCGGCCAGTCGGTCAGCCTGCCTGATCGGCTCGGGCAGGCGATATCGCGAGCTGCAGTTCAGGACCAGATCAACGGCCTGGTCAAGACCGATGCGATGGCCGATCGACACGAATACGGGCTTAACCCGGGTTCGGGTCCGCAAGACCTTGCCGATGATTTCCCCGCCGTCGAGCAGGGGCCTGGAAGCGCCACGTTCTGAGCCGGGTTCGTCGAATTGACCGCACAGCCTGGATTTGCCGACACCGATAGTGGTCAGGCCGGTTGTCACCCCCAGGTGGCAGGCGATGCCGAAGCGGCGCGGGTGGGCCAGGCCTTGGCCGTCGCACAGCACCAGGTCCGGCTGCTGGTTCAGATTTTCCAGGGCGGCCAGCACGGCCGGCAACTCCCGGAAGGACAGCAGGCCGGGAATGTAGGGAAGCGTCGTTGGTAATTCCGCCGTGGCTTGATCGATCACCTGAAGCGCAGGGAAGCTCAGCAAAACAGCGGCGGCGCGCGTGATCCTCCCTTTTTCTGGAAAGGCAACGTCGATACCGGCCACGGTTCTCGGCGCCTGAATGCTTTTACTGGGCTTGCTGACCTGGGCGGCCAGGCGACGTTGCAAGGCGATCAGCTCAGCGCCAGAGGGTGTCACTTTGCTGACTCGAACTCGCCGAACTGATCATGCCAGTGACCGGCTACCACTGCCTGAATCTCTTCGGAAGGCTCGACGCCGGGTTGGCGACTCAGCCAGTCGAGGTGGCGCTGCCGGTTGAGTGCCTGCCATGCATCAATCAAGGCCTGGGCGGCGTCCGCTTCCAGCCAGCCGCTTTCACCGAGTTTCCCGAACAGGGCGACGGGCTGACGGTGTTCAATCAGGGCTGGGTGGCCGGCGGCTTGCTCGAGGGTACCCAGTTCGGCCAGGAACTGCAGGTCGGTGAGTAGACGCTTGACCGGATCTTCCCGTCGATCACGTCGCTGCCGGCTGCGCATCTCGGCCAGGTCGCGGCGCAGCTTGTCGCCATCGCGTGGCTGGGCCAGTACTTCCCGCCGGGTTTGTTCAAGGCGCTCGGCCAGATCAGGATGGCCGGCAATCCAGCGTGCCCGGATCAGGGCCTGGTGCTCCCAGGTCCATGCCTGCTGGCACTGGTAGTCGTGGAAGCTGTCGGCACGACTGACCAGCAGGCCTGACCGACCGTTGGGGCGCAGCCGGGTATCAATTTCGAACAGGCGGCCGCCAGGCAAGGGCATTTGCATGAAGCTGATCAGGCGCTGCGCGGTCCGAACTGGCGCCGGACCATCGGCATGCAGGAACACCAGGTCCAGGTCCGAGTTGTAGTGCAATAATCCCGCGCCCAGATTGCCATAGCCGATCACGGCCAGGTCTGGTTCGTTTTCGCTGATCTGCGCCAGGACCTGCTCGATGATGACCTTGGCGATGGCAGTCAGGCGCTCGGCGGCCTCAACCGAGTGCATCCGGCCGTCCAGTTCGGCCAGCGCGGTGCGCAGAAAGGCGGCCTGGCGCCATCGCCCCAGGGCGTGCAGGTTGGCTTCGGCATCGTCGGGATCAAGCTGGGGTGGGCTGGGCAGGTCGAACCCATGCACGGGGTCCAGCAGGTCGTCAAGCAGCTGCGGCGAGGCGACGATCCAGTCTGCCAGTCGACCGCTGCTGCGAAAAACCCTGACCAGTCGTTTCAGTGTGCTTGGGCGTTCGTAAAGCAATGCCAGGTAGGCCGAGCGTCGACTGACCTGGTCAATCAGGCGCAGCAGGTCTTCAAGCCCGGTATCGGCGGGCCGGTGACGGCCGATCTCGGTCATCAGCAACGGCATCAAACGCTCGAGGCGACGTCGGCCTTCGGCACTGAGTGCTCTCGAACGCGTTCGCTCGTGCAATCGCTCCAGCAGGGGGGCGATGCGGTCGGGGTGATCGAACCCAGCCTTGCTCAAATCATCATTCAGTTCCGGAGACGGTGGCCACAGCGTGCCCGGGCTGTGGCCATCACTGGCATGGTCGGTGTGGAAGTGGCTGGAAAAATGCTGCCGTACTAGTTGCCGGTGATGGTTGATCTCTTCGGTCAGATCGGACCAGTTGCTGCAGCCCATCAGACGCGCCAGTCGTTCACGGCCTGCGGCATCTTCAGGCAAATGATGTCCCTGGCGTGCGGTCATGGCCTGCAGCCGGTTTTCCAGCAGACGCAAAAAGCCGTAGGCCTGGCCCAAGGTGTCTCCGTCGGCCGGCTCGATCTGGCCGAGTTGGGTACAGGCGGCCAGGGCCGGCAGAAATCCCCGTTCGCGCAGCGTCGGCTCGCGACCACCGCGCAGCAGTTGATGACTTTGAATGAGGAATTCCAGCTCGCGGATGCCGCCGGGACCGCGCTTGATGTCGTCTCGGCTGGAGCGAGCCCGGCTGCTGGCGTCAATGCGCTGGTGAAGATCGCGCAGGCTTTCGAAAATGCCGTAATCCAGGTAGCGCCGAAAGATGAAAGGGCTTAAACGCTCAAGCAGCTGCTGCGATGTTGCCTGGCAGCCGGCCGCTGGGCCGGCCTTCAGCCAGGCATAGCGCTCCCAGGTTCTCCCTTCGCTCAGGAAGTATTGTTCCATGGCGCCGCAGGACCAGACCAGGGCGCCGGCATCGCCGAAAGGACGCAGCCGGGTATCGACAATCCAGACTCTGCCGTCGGCCGTCATGGCATCGATCAGGCTGATCAGTTCGCGGCTGATCAGTTTCATCCAGTTGGCGGCATCCAGCCGCCGCGGGCCGTCGCTCTGGCCTTTTCCGCGAAAGGCAAAGACCAGGTCAATGTCGGAGTTGAAGTTGAGCTCGTTGCCGCCGAGCTTGCCGAGGCCGAGCACTGCCAGCCTGATCGGCTGGCCCTCGGCATCCAGCAGCTTGCCGTGGCGTTTGCTGATGCGCGCTTCGGCAACGCTAAGGGCCATTTCCAGGCACTGGCAAGCGAGGGTGGAAATGGCGTGTCCAGTGGTTGCGATATCGGCCTGACCGATCAGGTCTTGCCAGAGAATATGCACTGACGAGAGCTGTCGGAATTTTCTGAGCGCCCGTTCCGGATTGTCTGCCAGTTCTTGGTCAGTTGGAGCCGGCGGTGATTTTGTTGGATCGCGGTCATCGGGAAAACGGCGCCAAGTCTCGCTGACATAGGCGCTCAGCGATGGCAGCTCCTCGATATCAAGTTCGATCCCGCGTTTCATGCTGGTCGTGGCCTGTGATGAATGTAAACATTAAACCACCGAAGCCATCGAAGACACCGAAAGGTGATTCAAATCCGCGGCGTGTCTCAGCGAACGGGCTTCGATTGCGCTGTGGGCCGTCCTCGGGCGGTGAATTCCGCTTCAGTTCGACGCGTGGCGAGGCCTTCAGCGAAATCCCCCACCCGAGGACGGCTTTCAAAATTAAACCTCGGAGTGATTGCCAGCTCCTGCTGAGACACGACGCCAATCAGGAAGCATTTAACCAACGAAGACACCGGAGACACCGAAATAGGACATGATTGATTCGGTGTTTTCGGTGTTTTCGGTGGTTCCCTTATTTCTTTGCTTTTGACGACTGCCGGGGTGTGGTGTCTCTGGCGGCGGCGACCAGGCCCTTGAACAGGGCTTGTTGGTCGGTGCGCTGGGGCAGATATTCGGGGTGCCACTGAACGCCCAGCACGAAGCCGTGGTCGGTGCGTTCGATGGCCTGGACCACGCCGCTGCTTTCGCGGGCGCAAACGGCAAACGAATGGCCAAGCCTGGCAATGGCCTGGGAGTGCAGGGCGTTGACCCGGGCCCGGGTGCTGGTCAGGGTGCGGGCGAGCAGGGAGTCGGCCTCGATCTCGATCTTTTTGCGCGGCAGCACCGAGCGAATGGCCGGGGTTTCTTCGTAGAACGTGGCAAGGTCCTGGTGCAGGCTGCCGCCGCCGACTACGTTCAGCAGCTGCATGCCGCGACAGATTCCGAGCATGGGCATGGCGCGCTCGTTGGCCTGGCTGATCAGCGCTTTTTCAAGGGTGTCGCGAGATGCGTTCAGGCCCGTGGTCTTGGTCATCAGCAGCCGGCGTATGACCAGAAGCAGCGGAAAAAGGATCAGGCCCAGCAGGCGGCGCCAGCCGCTGACGCCCCGATCCTCGAGTTCGCTGAGCTTTAGCGAGCGTTCTTCGCCGTAGAGTTGCGGGGCCACATCGGCGCCGCCGCCAATGATCAGGGCGTCGATATCGTCGATCGGTCTCGGCTTGGCTGGCCGGATTCTGATCGGCTTGCCGCCGGCCCGGCGCACTGCGAGGGCAGTGAATATCCAGGCGGCTGTTCCACCCTTGTCCGGGCCGGTGATGCCGATGCGCGGCTTGCGGCTCATGGCTTCAGCCAGTCTGACAGGCGCTCCAGCAGGCCCGGTTGTTCGGCTCGACGCTTCAGCGCATCAATGAGTCTGGTTTCGTCATGGGCCAGTTCTTCAACGGCAATCCAGTCGTTCCAGGCGGTAGCAAGCGACCAATCGGATTCGTCGATCAGGCAGTTGGGAAGACGATAGTGAAAGGCTGGCCGTGGCTTGATCAGCGCTTTTTCCACATCGGCCTGCATGACCCGGTCGTGATCAATGTGGGCAAACAGGGGCAGCATGTCCAGCGGCCGGTTGCGGGTCGGCGTCAGGCGCAGGAAATCGTCGATCAGTTCGGTCAGGTCGGGTTGGTAATCGGGATCCAGGACGTGGTCCAGGTAGTCATCCGGATAGGCCTGGACGTAAGGGCTTACACGTCGTGTCAAATCGACGTCGGAACGCTCGAGTAGCCAGTCATATTTGAGCAGAAAAGCTCTAATGATTGCCAGCAGATAATCGGCCTCCAGGCTGGCGACTTCGATGTTGATCTGCATGCCGAAAGCGTAAAAGGTCGACGCATGCGTGCCACGGGCACCGGCCTGGTGCAGGGCCAGGCGAATCTGATCCAGCCTTGCAAGTTCAGTCCAGGGTGCCGGCGGGGCGACAAGTTCCAGGGGAACGACCAGGCCGGCAACTCTGGATAATGCAGATTCAATGGCATCGCGCGTCTCGCCCTGCCCGACATCGATCCCGACGTCGTTCAGGGCTTTCTGGTAGCCGCGGTTTTTCAGCAGGTCGGCATCGAGCTCGATATTGAAGTCGCCCAGCTCAGTATCCGTCACCCGGGTATGAAAGGCGCTTTTCCGTTCCGCCCGGCCACCGACCACCGAGGTGACGGCTGAGGCCATTTGTTCTGGCTGGATGCCGGCCATTTCCAGTTCGATGCCGACTTGGCGAACCTCGTCCTCGTGATTGTTGCACCAGGGTGGTGCCTTGAACGCGGAGGCTGGAGACGCCGTGGCGCTCATGGTGGCGATAGCTCCCCGGCCAGCCATTCGAGCACGGCCATGCGCGTGTATACCCCCATCCGAACCTGCTCCAGGATCAGGGATGCCGGTCCATCGGCCAGGTCGGCTGAAATTTCAACGCCGCGGTTGATCGGGCCGGGGTGCATCACCCGGCAGCCGGGTGCCGCCTTGGCCAACCGGGTTTCATTAAGGCCCCAGTCCCCGTGATAGCGTTCGCTGTCTGGCCACCCTGCCTTGTCCATACGTTCGCGCTGGATCCGCAGCATCATCACCAGGTTGGCATCCTTCAGCGCGGCATCCAGCGATGAGCAGACATCGACCCCCGCCAGATCGATGTCATCTGGCATCAGCTCTGGAGGGCCGGCGATTCGCAGTCCGCCGACTTGCAGTCGCCGAAACAGGCTCAGGCCCGAGCGAGCAACGCGAGAATGGCGGATATCGCCGATGATGCTCAGATTCAGGTCGGGCCAGGCTCTGCCCAGCCCTTCGATGGTGGCGGCATCGAGCAGGGCCTGGCTGGGGTGGTGGCCGCTGCCGTCGCCGGCATTGAGCAGTGAAAGTCCGGCAGGGGCCTGATGTGCCAGTCGCCGGCATTCGCCGGTTTCCGGGTGGCGCAGGATTATGCAGTCCACGCCCATGGCGGCCAGCGTGGCGGCAGTGTCGGCCAGCGATTCGCCCTTGGTGGACGATGAGCGGTCCAGTTCGATATTGATCACGCGCATGCCCAGACGCAGCGCGGCCAGTTCGAACGAAACCCGGGTTCTCGTGCTGGGCTCGAAGAACAGGTTGGCCACGGTCATGTCGATCCTGGCTGGCGCCGCACCGCAGGCCAATGCCGAGGCACGGTCGAGCAGCACTCTGATCATGTTGTCCTGCAGCGATTCGATATCGAGCAGGTGGCGGCTAGTGGTGTCAGTCATGGCCCTGTTGGCTCATCCATGATTCAAGAATTTTAGCGGCCGCCATGCTGTCGAGTTTGGCGGCGTCTCGACGCCGGGCGCGGCCGGCCTGGCGACGCCCGGCGAAGTCGCGAGCGGCGTGCTCGGAGCTCAATCGCTCATCATGCAGGCAGATTCGAATGTCAGGAACCCGCTCGCTCAACCAGTTGGCGAAGCGTCGAATATGGCGGCTCATTACGGTGTCGTCGCCGGCAGAGTCAAGGGGTAGACCGATGACAATGGCATCAGGCCGCCATTGCCTGATTTGTTCAAGCAGACTGGCCTCCAGGTGGGCTTCCGAGGTGTTTCGAACAGGAGCAAGTGGGCGCGCTGATCCGGTCAGCGGATGCCCGACAGCCAGCCCGATGGTGCGCTTCCCGTAGTCGATGGCCAGCCAGTTGCCGGCCGAGTGATCAGGCATGCCCGCCAGCTGGTTGCAGACTGCCGACGTTGATGCCCAGGCTGGCCACAGCACGCTCCCAGCGTTGCTCAGGCGGCAGATCAAAGACAATGTCGGCGCGGGCCATGACGTTCAGCCAGGCATTCTCGCGCATCTCGTCTTCAAGCTGACCGGCGCCCCAGCCGGCGTAACCCAGCGCCATCAGATACTTGTCAGGTCCGGTGCCGGCGGCAATGGCTTCAAGAATATCGCGCGAAGTCGTGACTGCGATATTGCTGCCCACTCGCATGCTCGATTCCCATTTCGGCTCGCCGTCGTGCAGGACGAACCCGCGCTCAGGATGAACAGGGCCGCCTTCGAACACCGGGATCAGGGCCAGCTCCTCTGCATTGCAGGCAATCCCGATCTGTCCAAGGATGTCTGCCATGGTGAATTCAGAGGGTCGGTTGATGGTAATGCCCAGAGCGCCGTCATCATTGTGCTGACACAGCAAGGTAACGCCGCGGGTGAAGTTCGGATCTTCCATCCCGGGCATCGCGATCAGAAACTGTTGCTCTAAATAACTCACTGCATCATTTTAGCAGCATGCTGGCGAGGGCTTGAGAAATCAGCGCAGGCCCGAGCGGCTGGAAAACTGCCAGGTTCGGGTGATGGTCAGGATATCGACTTCAGCACGAATTTCTTCAGACAGCGGAGCGAACGGCGACGACAGGCGAACGATACGCACGGCAGCTTCGTCGAGGACGTCATAGCCGGAGGATCTGAGCACTCTGATCTGGTCGACGCTGCCATCGGCAAGGACATCCACGCTGAGCACCAGGCTGCCTTCCAGGTTCATGCGCCGCGCCTGTTCCGGGTAATTGAGGTTTCCGACCCGCTCGACCTTCGCTACCCAGGCCCGCATGTAGCTGGCATATAAATGTTCGCGGGTGTTGGCTGAGACAAAGCGGCGACGGGGACGCTCGGGGAAATCCTGGGCTTCAGCCATGCGATCCGGGGCGGTGCGGGCCATGGCCAGTGATTGTCGAATCAGCTCCTGGCTGTCACGGCGATCGCTGCTGGCTTCTTCCAGCTGTTCGGGTATAGGCAGTTCGTCGGTGGTGTCTTCAAATGCGAGTAGTTCGCTGGGCGAGGATTCCGTGACGTCGGACTCGGCCTGTTCCTGAACGGGCTCGGGTTCGATAAGGGGTTCTGGTTCCCCGGCCGGAATCTGCTCGGCGGGGCGCTGCAGATCCGGGCTGTCACCGCCGCCGCGCTGGCTGACCTGGGCCAGAAAATCGGCTTCCTCGGGGGGCGTTTCCGTGGCCCACTCGACCAGAATGACATCGAGGCTGGCCGGCACGCTGTCCGGGCGCTGGCTTAGTACATCGAAGTGAACCAGGCCGATGATTGCGACGTGCAGACCGATCGCCACAGCAATTGCCAGCGTCAGCGAATCGCTGGCAATGGGTCTAGGGCGGGCTAGGCTGGTGGTCATGCTTCAAGGGCGTCAAACAGATCTCCAGCAATATTGGTCCCAAACTGGGCGTCAAGTTCCCGGATGCAGGTTGGGCTGGTGACATTGATTTCGGTCAGGCGATCTCCGATGACGTCCAGGCCTGCCAGTTCGATGCCGTTTTCGACCAGGAACGGGCCGACCGCGGCGGCGATTTTTCTTTCGGCATCTCCAATCGGGCGACCTTCGCTGCTTGCGCCGCGGGCCAGGTTGCCACGAAAGTCCTGGGCCCCGGGAATGCGTGCCAGCATCCAGGGAACGGGCTGGCCATGAACCATCAAAACGCGTTTGTCGCCCGCCACGATTTCCGGCAGGAACTGCTGGGCCATGGCCAGCTGGGAGCCGTTGGCGGTCAAAGTCTCGATGATGACGTTCAGGTTGGGGTCGCTGGCGCCGGCGAGAAAGATACCGCGCCCGCCCATGCCGTCCAGCGGTTTCAGAACTGCCTTTTCGCGCTGTTTCACGAACTCCCTTATCCGACTGGCTGAGCTTGTCACTAGCGTCTCAGGAATCAGCTCGGGAAAGTGGGCGATGGCCAGCTTTTCGTTCCAGTCGCGCAGGGCTCTGGGCTTGTTCACGACTCTGGCGCCCGATTTCTCGGCCAGCTCCAGCAGGTAGGTTGCATACAGGTAGCCGGCATCGACCGGGGGGTCGGCTCGCATCATGACCAGATCATTCGGGCCGAGCGCGCGGGTTTCTTCCGCGCCAAGCTCGTACCAACCCGCAGCGATATCCTGAACGGTCAGGCTGCGCATATGAGCCTGCGCACTGCTTCCGGTCAGAAAAAGCTGGTCTTCGTTGAGGTAACGTAGCTGGTATCCTCGTCGCTGCCCTTCGAGAAGCAGTGCAAACGTGGTGTCCTTGGCAATCTTGATCGCGGCGATGTCGTCCATCACCATGACGAGATTCTTGCGCATCTGGGCTCCGAAAGAAATGATGTCCTGGTTGCGGCAGGCCATGGATTGGGCGAAGCGAAGCGCTTTTCGCGGTCAATCCATCCTGTACATGTCTGGCATCATGGGGCAGAATCAAGAAAAACTCGTTATTCCCCATCTGCTTGACAGGGTTTATTCTACCGGATTGGCAAAACCGGCAAAGATAGACTAACCTAGGCGGAAACCGAGCTGCTGCCCCAGAGGCCCCATACCAGCGGAACGACAATGAGCGCAGACAACGAACAGACAAGGGAAAATGACAACGCTAGCCTGGCTGGTCTGAAGATCATCCTGATTGACGACAGCAGGACCATCCGTCGGTCGGCTGAGACCATGTTGAGTCGCGAGGGTTGTGAGGTCATCACTGCCAACGATGGATTCGAGGCGCTCGCGCTTATCCACAAACATGAGCCGGACCTCATTTTCGTCGACATCATGATGCCGCGCCTGGATGGGTATCAGACTTGCGCCATCATCAAGAACAACAGCCGCTTCCGGAAAGTGCCGGTCGTTATGCTGACCAGCAAAGACGGCTTGTTCGACAAAGCAAGGGGCCGAATCGTCGGCTCGGATCAATATCTGACCAAGCCGTTCACCAGAGATGAGTTGCTGGCTGCTGTGCGCGACCAGATTGGAAGCACAGCGGCAGCCTGAGTGATCAGCAACGGGTCGAATCAGCGCGAGGGATCATGAAAGGGGAGCATTCAACACAAAGCCATGGATCGTCTGGAGCCGGATTGCTGGCCTTGCTGGCTGATTTTGAACGGCGCAGCGTCGATCATTACGTCGGAGAGGCGAGCCGGCAGCAGCAGATCAGCAACTGGGACGGCGTCGTTTTCCGTCTCGGCCCACATCATCTGACCTGTCGGATCGACCAGATCGAGGAAATCATTGCCTTTCCGCCTTTCTATCCGGTGCCGGGAACCAAGGATTGGTTGCTGGGTCTGGCCAATGTGCGCGGTAACCTGGCTCCGGTGTCCGACCTCGGCTGGTATTTGTTCGGCACCCGAACGCCGATTACCGCGCGAACTCGCCTGATCCTGACCAAGTTTCAGGGCAGGTTGGCGGGCCTGGTTGTCGACGAGGTTTTCGGCCAGCGTCACTTTCATACCGACGACCTGGCTACTTCCCCGGACTGGGAAGGCACTGAGCTCAGCGACCTGGTCAGCCATGAGTTTCCATCCGGCGAACGTAGCTGGGGTGTGTTTCGCATGGAAGATCTGGCAGGGCGGATCGATTTCATGGATGGCTCCCGCGAGCAATGAGACGGTGCCAGGACTAGCCTTCGTCCGGCGATCAATGGTTTGGCAGGGGAGGCCTGGCATAGTGATGCAAGAAAAGACGGAAAGAAGCCCGCGCACTGGCGGGCATGAATCGGAGGGACCAGGTCCCACTACTCGCATAGCGATGAAACGAATGATGAATCATGAGGTGAAGGCATGAGTAGCGTGGTCACGCAATCAACCGAACAGCGACTTTCTCCAGCGCAGCTATTGCTGTTCGTTCTGCTGGTCCTTCTGCTGGGTCTGGTGGCCTACAACTTTTTTCTGCTCAACCAGCGAAATCAGCAGGAAACCCAGTATCTGGCGCTGACGACCGACATTCAGGTGCGTGCTCAGCAGTTGGCCAAGGCCGCTGGTGAATCGGCGGTCGGCAACTTCGATGCCTTTGACGAGTTGAGTCGAACCCGCGACATCATCGACAACGCCGTGACGACGCTGCGTCGGGGTGACGCAGCGACGGGCCTGCCGCCCTCGCCCGATCGGGTCACGGATTCGCTGTCGACCATGGAACAGCTTTGGAGCCGAATCGACGGCTTCACCGGCCAGATTCTGGATCGTACCGATCTGGTGATCGAGCTGGCTGATTCGGCAGCCGAGTTTTCAACCAATATCCCGCAGCTGCAGGCCTTGTCCGATGAGGTTGTCAGGCGGATGATCGAAACCGGAGCGCCGTCGGTACAGATCTATGTCGCCAGTCGACAGCTTGTTCTGGCCGATCGTATGCTGCGGCGCGTCGGCGACATCATGGCCGGCGGCACCGGTGCAATCACGGCTGCCGATGCCTTCAGTCGCGATGCCAATCTGTTTGACCGTGTGCTCCAGGGCCTCATCAACGGCGATGAAGGGCTGAATATCACCGCCATTCGGAATGAGCGAGTTCTGGAAAGTCTCGCCGAAGTGGCGCCTATCTTTGAAGAGATCAGGGTTGATGTTGACACCATTTTGACCGCCTCCACCGATTTGTTCGAGGTGCGAGAAGCTGCTGACGAAATTTTCCTTGACGCCGAGGATCTGACTGACCAGGCCCGCGCGCTCGCCGACGAGTATGCAACGCTGGGAGATGACGTTTTCTGGCCGTCTCTGGTTGCCGGTTTGATTTTTGCCGCCGGCGCCCTGTTGATTCTGTTCCTGATCGGGTTCAGTGCTTATCTGGCCCAGCGCAAACGTGCTCGTGCCACGGCCGAGGTCAACCAGCGAAACCAGGACGCTATTCTGCGTCTGCTGGATGAAATGAGCTCGCTGGCTGATGGTGACTTGACCGTTCAGGCCACCGTGACCGAGGATGTGACGGGTGCTATCGCCGACTCGGTCAATTACGCGGTCGAAGCGCTGCGTGACCTTGTGGCCGGGGTTAACAATACCGCCCAGCAGGTGGCGGCGCAGGCTCAGGAGACTCGAGCAACGACGATTCAGCTGGCCGAAGCTTCCGAGCACCAGGCCAAGGAGATTCGCGAAGCCACCGATACGATTAACGAAATGGCCCGGTCTTTCGATGACATGGCCAAGCGCTCCAGTGAATCAGCGGACGTCGCCCAGAGCTCGGTCCAGATCGCCAACCGCGGTGCCGACATGGTGCGCCAGACCATTTCCGGGATGGACAATATTCGAGACCAGATTCAGGAGACATCCAAGCGAATCAAGCGTCTGGGTGAGTCTTCCCAGGAAATTGGCGACATCGTCGAACTGATTAACGGCATCTCCGAGCAAACCAACGTGCTTGCTCTGAATGCCGCAATTCAGGCGGCGTCGGCCGGTGGCGCGGGCCGCGGTTTCGCCGTCGTTGCCGACGAAGTTCAGCGCCTTGCTGAACGTGCCACGAACGCAACGCGCCGAATCGAAGCGCTGGTCCAGACCATTCAGGCCGATACCGCCGAAGCGGTGAACTCGATGGAGCAAACCACTTCTCAGGTGGTTTCCGGTGCGCGGCTTGCCGAGGATGCCGGTGATGCACTGGAGTCGATCGAGAAGGTGTCCAATGACCTGGCCGGTCTGATTCAGGAGATTTCGCACCAGGCTCAGGAAGAGTCCAACAATGCAACCAAGATTGCCAAGTTGATGAACAGTATTCGCGACATCTCGGTCCAGACCACTGAAGGTACCGGGCAGACCGCCAAGTCGGTGGCCAGCCTTGCTGAGTTGGTCCGTGAACTACGTGATTCGGTGTCTGACTTCACCCTGCCAGAGGATGAGTCCTGATTTTCCGTGCCTTTTGTCGATGAACAGTCACGGTACCAGCGAGTCTGCCAGAGAGGTCAGTCAAGCATGCACTTTCTTCCCAAGCCAATTTCCGCGGAGCCGCGGACATGAGTAGCACGCGCTCGAAGAATCAGTCTCTGCAGTGGACGAGGCCATTGCTGGACGAGCTGTGCGATGAAGTGCGCATGGCAGTGGAACGGTTCGGGGACGAAGACGTGGACAGTCGCCCCGAAGACCTGGACGAGGCCATAGCCGCCTGTGAGAAGGTCGCCGGCTCTCTGGCGATGATGGAATTTGAAAGCGGCCAATTGATCGCCGATGCCATGGGCTTGGCATTGCACGCGCTCAAGAGTGGCAAAACCCGTTCCGCCGATCAGGCCGTCAATTCCGTGCTCGAAGCGACGGCTACTTTGCCGGACTACCTCGATTACCTGGAAAGCACGCAGTTGGATGCACCGATCATCGTGCTGCCGACGGTCAATGAACTCCGCGCCACCGCCGGTGAAAAGCCGATTGACGAAGCCCGCTTTTTCCAGCCGGATTTATCGTCGGCGTCGCTGCCTGAGGTAGCTGAGGAAGCGGTGTCGGAACCGAATGAAACTCGGCGGAGATACCAGCATGCCTTGCGTGGCATGCTGCTGAACAACGAAGACGCCGAGGCTCTATCGTCGCTATCCGAGGCTGCGCTGATTCTGCGTGATCAGGTTTCGTTGCCGAGTGCTGTCCGACGCGTTGGCTGGGCGGCAGCCGGGCTGTGCGACGCATTGCGGAAAGAACATGTAGCAACCGGTTCTGCGACAACCCGCCTGTTTGCAAGGCTGGATGTGCTGATCAAGAACGCCATCGAACAGCCGGAAGATGCCGCCCTGGTTGATCGGGCCGATGAGCTTTGTCGCGGTTTTCTGTTCCAGCTTGCCCTGTCCAGGTCGGAAGCACCGTTGGCGGTCGAGGTTTACCAGGCTTTCGATCTAGGAACCCATGCTCCTGAGCACATCGCCCAGGCCAAGGTGTTTTTGGCGGGTCGAAATCGTGCCTTGTTCGCTGCTGTCACGCAGGCAGCGCGGGAGGATCTGGCGAGAATCAAGGACGTCCTGGGATCGCAGCTCGAACAGGAGCGCGACCCGGAGCTTCTGCAGCAGCAAACCGCATTGCTGGAGTCTGTGGGAGAAAGCCTCGGCATGCTGGGCCTCGAGCACTTGGCGGGTCGAGTGAAGAAGCAGGCCAGCCGCTTGAACGAAATGGGGTCGGATCCCGAAGATCCGACGCTGCTCCTGGTCGCCCGGGAGCTGCTGGTGGTGGAATCCCAGCTTGAAGAGAGTTTTGGTCTCGCCGCTCAGGTGGACCTGGACGATGGTGCCGAGGACGACCTGGATCTGCTCCCTCCAACGGAACAACGTCGGGTTGTTCGACAGTTGGTCAAGGAGGCGCTTGAGGATCTCGCTCATGCCAAGCATTTGCTCGATGCAGTCAATCGGCAGAAGGCTGATGCTGGTGCGGTTGGTGAGGCCCAGGCTATTCTCGGTCGTATTGCCGGGGTGCTGTACCTGTCGGAGTTCGATGAAGCGGCGGCGATGCTGGAGGCTGCCAGCCGTGTGGCAGCAGACCATCTTGGCGACGGGGTGAGCGGTGATGTCGAGGCGCTGGATATCCTCGCCGAAACGCTCACGGTCTCAGAGTTTTATCTGGAAAGCCTTTGTACTAACGACGAGCGCGGAGAACCTTATCTGCATTCGGCACGCGACCGGCTGGCAGCTCTGGGCTACTGGAAGGATGAGTCCGCGCATGCAGAGCCGGTTGAAGAGGCTGGTGCGGCTGATGCTGATCTGGTGGTTGACGACGAACTGGCAGCGCAGGGCGGTGAGCCAGACGAGGAACAGCCAGAAGCGCTCGAGGAGCTCGGCGACCTTGAGGGAATGGACGAGCTCGAGGAAGGTGAGCCGGTCATGGAGTTCGAGACCGACGACCCTGTTGAACCCGAATTTGATCTTCAGGACCAGGAGTCGCGGGATGAACTGGAGACGGAGGGCGCAGGTGAGCCTGCCGATGAAAATGCCCCCGAACTTGATGCGGATCTGATTGCCGGCGATGAACCGCTCGAGGAAGATATCGGCGCTATTGGCTCTGACCTCAGTCTCGATACGGATGAGCCTGATGGCGATATTGTCGAACCCGATGATTTTGCAGACGACCTCGATCTGGATGACCTGGAGCTTGATGAAGATCCGGCGCTAGATGAGGCTTCCGGGGTAACGTCGGCGGCTCAATCTGATGAACAGGCTGACAGCAGCTCGGGTGCAGGAGCCGGTTCTGCATTTGATGATTTCGACATTGTTGAGATCTTCCTGGAAGAATTTGACCAGGAGCTCGAGTCGCTCAACGAACTCGTGCCGAAATGGCGTGAAAATCCGGCGGATGAAGAAACCACCGTTACCATCCGGCGCGCTTTCCATTCGTTGAAAGGTTCCGGTCGCATGGCGGGAGCGATGGAAATCGGCGAATTCGCCTGGCAGATCGAGAATATGTTGAACCGCGTTCTGGATCGGCAGATTCAGGCGACGCCCGAAGTGACCGGGCTGGTGGCCAAGGCGATCACCTACCTGCCAAGCATGCGTGCTCGCCTGAGCGGCGAAGGCGCAGGAGAGGTAGACGAAGCTTCCTGCGTCGAATTGGCCAGGCAGGCCGAAATGGCGTCCGAGGGCAAGCTGGCCGAACCGGTCGAAACGCGTCCGGTTCCGCCTGAATTGGAAGATCTGGACCCAACCTTGATCGAGTTGATGATCAAGGAGCTGTCAGACAACCTGGAAGCTTACGACCAGTGGCTTGTCGATGCTGATGAAAGTGGACATGTGCCACCGATCGATGAAAGCCTGGTCCGTATCGTCCACACTATGAAGGGCACCATGCGACTGGCCCCGATTGGTGACGAGACGGAGACGGCTCAGATCCTCGAGTCATATCTCGAGGAGTTGTCACTGTGCGTGGCGCCGCCATCGCGGGCGGGGCTGTTGGCGATGGTGCACTGTTCAGAGCTGTTTGCGCAACGTCTTGCCAGACTGCGCTGCGAGGTGGTCGAAGACGAAATCTTTGAAACCGCCAGCCTGGCGCGTGAGCTGCGCGAATTGCACAATCAGGCTCACCGTGAAAGGACCGGAGATACCCCTGCCGAATTGCCCCCGCTTGACGTATCGACTGGTTTTCAGGCTGCAGATCAGGAAGTGCCTCAGGATGAAGACCTTGAGGTCGAGGCGGAAGCTGAGTTCGAATCCGGCCCTGTCGAGGAAGTTGAATCTGAAGACGATGAGGATGTGTTCAGCTCGGATGTAGAGCTGGACGGGGAGGTCGACGAGGCTGACCTTGATGTCTTTGACCTTGAAGAGGATGAAGGCTCGGTCCCTGAGGCCGATCACGCCCCGGACGATGAAAAGGGCGATGAGATCGAATCGGATCGTGCAATTGTTTCTGCGGATGAATTCGCCGAGCTGACCGACCAGGAAGACGAAGACGATGATTCCGCCGAGGACTCACTGACCGCCGATGAGCAATCAGCGCTTGTCGAAGATGACGTGCCAGGCGACGAAGAGGAGCTGCTTGCTGAAGAGCGAGAGCCGGAAACCGCCATTGAATCCGAGGCCGACCTTGAGCTGGCGGATGACCTTGAGCTCGAAGACGCCGCTGAACTGAAAACGTCGGATGAATCTGAGCAGGACGACGAGCCTGTTGACCAGGTCACCGCCGAGGATCTGGCTGAGCTTGAAGCGGAGATTGATCCGGAAGAACATGCCGGTGAGTCGGACGAGGTTGTCGAGGATGCTGCAGTCGAGGAAACCGACAGCGATGGATACGGCGAAGACGAGGCTAAACCTATTGTCAGCCACTTTGTGCCCGAACGTCCGACATCAGGCGAATCAGACGATGCTGTGGAGCCTGCTCCGACTGATGAGCGATTGGTCGAGGTTGATTATTCTGAAGTCAACGAAGACCTGCTTGAAGCCTTCCTTGAAGAAGGACAGGAATTGCTGGAGCATGCTGATGACGTGCTGCAGAAGTGGCGTGAAACGCCGGATGACAAGAATCTGGTCACTGCCCTGCAGCGCGATCTGCACACGATCAAGGGAAGCGCTCGCATGGTCGGGCTCAACCCGATCGGACAAGTGGCCCACGTCATGGAGGAGTTGCTTGAAGGAATCGCGGCCGGCCTGAAGGACACGACCAAGGACCGCATTGATGCCCTGGAGGTCGGTTGCGATCACCTGCACTCAATGCTTGAGGCCGTCATCCAGCGCGAGCCTATGCCGGTACGCTCGTTGACCGATATGTTTGCCGAGCAGGCTGAAGATATCGAAGAGGCAGGCATTCTGCCTGAGCTTGAAGAACAAACCGAGTCGGCGACGCAAACCGTTGAACGGGAAAGTGACGCGGCCAGAGCTGAAACCTTGCGCGTGCCTTCGTCACTGATCGATGAGTTGGTCAACTATGCCGGCGAGATCAGTATCTTCCGGTCACGTCTTGAGCAGCAGGTCAGCGTTTTCCGCAACAACGTGGGTGAGGTAGACGAGACAGTCATTCGACTGCGTGATCAGCTGCGAAAACTGGAAATCGAAACCGAAGCACAGATTCTGGCTCGATATGAGCGGGAGCACGGTCCGGCAGACGAAGCATTCGATCCGCTGGAACTGGATCGATACTCGACCATTCAGCAGCTGTCTCGAGCACTGGCTGAGTCAGTCAATGACTTGACCAGCCTGACCGGCATTCTTGATGACGCCACGCGTCAGAGTGAGACCCTGCTGATGCAGCAGTCCCGGGTCAACACTGAACTGCAGGAAGGCCTGATGCAGGCGCGCATGGTGTCCTTCAACACCTTGTTGCCGCGTTTCAGGCGCGTCGTGCGCAACGCCGCCCGGGAAGTGGAAAAGTCGGTTCAGCTGAGAGTCAAGGTCGTCGGTGAAGGCGAGCTCGATCGCAACGTGCTTGATCGCATCACCGCGCCGCTGGAGCATTTGCTTAGAAATGCGGTCAGTCATGGCATTGAATTGCCTGAGCAGCGCCGCGCACAAGGAAAACCCGACACAGGCACGATTACCATTGAGGTAGGTCGTGAGGCGACCGAATTGGTCATGCGCGTTTCAGATGACGGCGCAGGGCTGAATCTTGACGCTATTCGAGCGCGGGCTATTGAACGCGGACTGATCGGCGCTGACGAAGAATTGAGCGAAGCCGAGCTCAGTCGACTGATTTTCCAGTCCGGCTTCACGACAGCCGAACAGGTCAGCGAGCTGGCTGGCCGCGGAATCGGCATGGACGTTGTGGCCAACGAAGTACGTCAGATTGGCGGCAGCGTGAGTGCTCAGTCCGAGACGGGCAAGGGCGCTCAGTTCATTATTCGAATTCCGCTGTCCTTGACCGTCATGCAGGCGATCATGGTGCGGGCTGCAGATCGTCAGTTCGCCATCCCCTTGCAGGCCGTTCGAGGTGTTACCCGTATTCTGGCCGATGAGTGGTTGCGTGAAATCGATACGCCTGATCCGCTTCAGGAGTATGCGGGCGAGCAATATCCGCTGCTGGAGCTGGAGCCCCAACTTGACCTGGCATCGGAAGAAATCGGCGGCAGTACCCTGTCTCTGTTGATGATTGAGGCCGGTGAGCAGCGCGCTGCCCTGCGCGTCAGCGACTTGATGGGGCATCGAGAGATCGTCATCAAGCCGGTGGGTCCGCAGATCAGTTCCATTCCCGGGATTCTCGGCGGCACGATTACCGGCGACGGTCAGGTTGTCCCGATTCTTGATATGGGGCCGCTGATTCGACGTGCTTTCGAAAAAGACATCGTGCCCGGTCGTGGCGCGGTATTGCAGGAAAAGACCGAGGAGGTCAAACGGACACCGCTGGTGATGGTGGTCGACGATTCCATCACCATGCGTCGCGTGACTTCGCGTGTTCTCGAGCACCGCGGTTTGGAGGTGGTCACTGCTCGCGATGGTCTGGATGCTGTGGAGGCCATGTTCGAACGCGTGCCCGATTTGATTCTGCTCGACATCGAGATGCCGCGCATGGATGGCTATGAACTGGCCAGCCATGTACGCAACGATCCGCGCCTGAAAGAGGTGCCGATGATGATGATTACCTCACGTAGCGGCGAGAAGCACCGTCAGCGGGCGCGGGAACTGGGCGTGAATGATTATCTGGCCAAGCCTTATCAGGAGTCTGACCTGGTCCAGCATGTTTTCGATTTGCTGGAAATGACGGTGCCGCAAGGATAAGAAACGATGTCCGAAAGTGAAATTCGAAGTGTGATGGTGCCGCTTTCCGGTACCCACATCCTGATACCCAACGCAACGGTTGCCGAAGTGGTCGGCTACAGCGACCCGGAGGCAGTGCCGGGAGCGCCGGAGTGGTTGCTGGGCACGTTTCTCTGGCGCGGTTGGCAAGTGCCGTTAATCAGCTACTCATTGCTGACCGAGCAAGCGGAAAAGGAATCCACCTCTGGTGCGCGGCTTTGTATCACCAAGTCGATGATCAACAATGAGCGCATGCCTTATATCGCGATTCTGGCCCAGGGTTTCCCCCGTCTGACGACCGTTACCGAAGACAATCTGACCGAAGTGCCCAGCGATTCGAAGCCAATCGCGGTGGCCGGGCGGGTGATTGTCGAGAGTACCGAGGCCATCGTGCCTGACCTGGACCGCCTCGGCCACCTGGTCGCCCACGCGGCCTTTGGCGCGCTGCCGCTGACCGGCGGTAGGTAACAAATTTCTTTGGCAAAGCCGCAAAGGAGAATCCTTTGCGGCCGTAGTGCGGTGTCAGCTACTGTTCTTGAGCAGCTTTTCCAGGTAGTGGATATTGGTTCCGCCTTCCAAAAAGCCTGAATCGCGCAGCAGGCGCTGATGCAGGCTTGTATTGTTGACGACGCCTCGCAGGACGACCTCATCAAGCGCAACGCGCATGCGCGCAATGGCTGCCTCGCGGGTCTCCCCGTGGGCGATCAGCTTGCCGATCATCGAATCGTAGTTCGGCGGAATTCGGTAACCATCGTAGATATGTGAATCAACCCGGATGCCTGGTCCGCCCGGCGCATGAAAGGCCGCCACGGTTCCCGGCTGCGGAATGAATTTTTCCGGATCCTCGGCATTGATCCGGCACTCGATCGCATGGCCGGTCAGGATCACGTCTTCCTGGCTGAACGGCAGCGGCTCGCCGGCTGCGACCAGGATCTGGGCACGGATCAGGTCGATGCCAGTGACACATTCAGTGACTGGATGCTCGACCTGGATCCGGGTATTCATCTCGATAAAGTAGAACTCGCCGTTCTCGTACAGGAACTCGAAAGTGCCCGCGCCCA
>SKQI01000022.1 GCA_007119095.1 Wenzhouxiangella sp.
CAAAGCCGGGTTGCTGGTCTTCAAGCAGGGCGATGACCGCGCGCCCGGCCGTATTGCGCTCGCTGTCCAGCGGTAAATCACGGACCAGGCCGTTGATGGCAGCGATGCGCACGCCGGATTGTGCTATGCGACGCGCTGTGACCGTATCGCCGGGCCCGTCGATGGCATGCCCGAGCAAATCAAATCCCACCCCGACATTGCCCACGCTGGCCGGCGCAAAGGCCGTGGCCTGGTTTGTACTCACAGTCGTGCGCCCAGGTGGCTGGCGACGCGCAGCAGGTCGGCAAAAACGCCGGCGGCGGTGACCGCCGGGCCGGCGCCGGGGCCCTGGACAATCAGCGGATTGTCGCAGTAGCGGTCGGTCTTGAAAGCGACCACGTTGTCGGTCAGGGCGAGGTGGGCAAACGGGTGATCGCCGGGCAGGGCTTCCAGCGCAACGCGGGCCTGGCCCTGATCGTCCAGCGAGGCGACGTAGCGCAGCACCTTGCCCTCGTCATTGGCCTTGGCCAGGCGCCTGGCCATGCTGTCGTCGTGGTCTGCCAGGCCGCTCAGAAAGCCGTCGATGTCGCAGTCATCCAGGCCGGGCGGACACAGGCTTTCAACGTCGATATCGTCCAGACCGATATCCATGCCCATTTCGCGGGCCAGGATGACCAACTTGCGGGCTACGTCCATGCCGGACAGGTCATCGCGCGGGTCGGGTTCGGTGTAGCCGGCTGCACGGGCCTCGCTGACCAACTCGGCAAAAGACATGCCGGCGGAATAGCGATTGAACAGATAGGCCAGGGTGCCGGAGAAGATGCCGTCGATGCGGTGGACGCGGTCGCCGGTATCGATCAGATCGCGCAGGGTCTGGATCACCGGCAGCCCGGCGCCGACCGTGGCTTCGTAGCGCCAGCGCGCGCTGTGGCTGTCCAGCAGCCCGCGCAGGGCCCGGTAAGTGTCGATTTCGCCGCTGCCGGCGTGCTTGTTCGGGGTAATGACGTGGATGCCACGGGCCAGCCAGTCACCGTAGTGACGGGCAATATCGGCGCTGGCGGTGCAGTCGATCAGGACCGCGTGCGGCAAATGGTCGTCATCGATGAAGTCCACAAAGCGCTTCAGGTCCAGCGTCTCGGGCTGATCGCCCAGGGCGGCATCCGGGTCGATATTGCGCAGGCCACGATCATCGAGGCGCATCTTGCTGGAGCTGGCAATGCCGCGCAGGCGCAAATCCAGGCTGGCATCGCGCAGCAGCCGCTCGCGCGTGCTATCGAGCTGTTCGATCAGCGCGCGACCGACCTGGCCAGGCCCGATCAGGCCGACCGAAAGGGTTTGCTCCGATAGGTAGAAGACGGCATGAATGGCCTTGAGTGCCCGCTCGGCATCCACTTCGTCGACGGCGACGGAAATATTGCGTTCGGACGCGCCCTGGGCGATGGCGCGGACGTTGATGCCGGCTCGGCCCAGGGCGGTAAACAGGCGCGCTGCCACGCCGGGGGTTCCGGTCATGCCTTCGCCGACGATGGCGAGCACGCGGATATCGGGCACGCTGAAGATGCGCTGGATCTGGCCGTGGCGGATCTCGCGCTCGAAGGCGTCCTCCAGCACCTGGCCGGCGTTGGCGCAGTCGTTGGCGGGGACGACCAGGCAGATCGAATGCTCCGACGAGCTTTGTGAAATCATGGCTACCGAGATATCGGCCCGGTGCAGGGCTGAAAATACCCGCTCGGCCGTGCCGGGCACGCCAATCATGCCGGCCCCTTCAATGGTGATCAAAGCCATGTTGGTCATGCCGGACAGGCCCTTGACCGGCGGTTCGGGGTGACCCTGGCTGTCGATCCGTGTGCCAGGGCAGTCCGGGTTGAAAGTGTTGCGGATGAATACCGGGATGGCCGCTTCCTGTGCCGGGCTGAGCGCCTGCGGGTGTATTACCCTGGCGCCGAAATAGGCCAGCTCGAAGGCTTCGCGATAGGATAGGTGATCGAGCAGCACGGCCTGCGGGACAGCGCCGGGATCAGCCGACAGCAGGCCATCCACGTTCGTCCAGATATGAATCTCGTCGGCGCCGAACAGGCGGCCGAAGATACTGCCCGAATAGTCCGAGCCGTTGCGACCCAGGGTAGAGATGCGACCATCGCGGGTGCGACAGATAAAGCCGGTAATGACATAGCGCCTGGCCGGATTGGCCTGGCGAAAGGCATCCAGGCGCTCCTGGCTGGCTGACCAGTCCACGGCCACCATCAGCGCGGTGGGGCGAACTCGCAGAATATCGCGGGCATCAACAAACACCGCGTCTTCGCCCAGCGACTGCAGGTGGGCGCTGAGCAGGGTGGCCGAATACAGCTCGCCCAGGCCGGAGATCAGCTCCACCACCTCCGCCGGCGCGGTGCCCATCAGGGCCAGGCTGTCGAGCAGCTGCCGCAGATTGCCAAAGCGGCGCTTCAGTTCGGCATGCAGGCCGGCACGCGCTTCCGGCGCTTCGACCAGCGCATCGGCGGTTTCCATGTGCCGAGCGAGCAGGCGTTCCAGCCGCTTGGTCCAGTCGCCCTCATTGGCCGCAGCCTGAGCAGCCAGCGCCAGCAGCTCGTTTGTTACTCCGGCCATGGCCGACACGACGACGGCTTGCTGTTCGTCACCCCGATCCATTAGCAAACGCGCCACGTGCGCAATGCAGCCGGCATCGGCCAGGCTGCTCCCACCAAATTTATGCGTAATCCAGCCCATGAAGTGCCGTTTTCACTGTGTGAAACAAGCGCTTGAGTTTACCGGCATCTACCCCTCCGCCACCAAACTTTTCCTGACTATCGGTGGCTCTTTGCCATCAATCAAACCTCAAGTGCCGAACCGACCGCCCCTGGTCCCGAATTTCCTTCAAGGCATCAATGCCGATCGCAATCTGGGCATCGACATACTGGCGCGTGATGATGCGATCCGAGGCATCCGTCTTTACCCCATCGGGAACCATTGGCTGGTCGGAAACCAGCAACAGGGCGCCGGTGGGAATGGCATTGGCAAAGCCAGTAACGAATATGGTTGCCGTTTCCATGTCGATGGCCATGCAGCGGGTCTTGCGCAGATATTTCTTGAACCCCTTGTCATGTTCCCAGACTCGCCGGTTGGTGGTGTAGACCGTGCCGGTCCAGTAGTCCAGGTTGTGGTCCCTGATCGTTGAGGACACCGCGCGCTGCAGGGTGAATGCCGGCAGGGAAGGCACTTCGGGTGGAAAGTAGTCATTCGAGGTGCCTTCGCCGCGAATCGCCGCGATAGGCAGGATGAGATCGCCCAGCTTGTTCTTTTTCTTCAGCCCGCCGCACTTGCCCAGAAACAGCACGGCCTTGGGGCTGACGGCGCTGAGCAGATCCATGATGGTGGCGGCATTGGCGCTGCCCATGCCGAAATTGATCATGGTGATGCCGTCGGCAGAGGCGCTGCGCATGGCCTTGTCGCGACCGCGCACCTCAACGCCGTTGAAAGCGGCGAATTTTTCGACGTAGTTGTCGAAGTTGGTCAGCAGAATGTACTTCCCCAGCTGATCCAGTTCGCAGCCGGTGTAGCGGGGCAGCCAGTTTTCGACGATGTCCTGTTTCGATTCCATGTTGTTGTTCTCTTTATGTTTGACTGACCGGCCGGACTGGTTGTCGAGCTCTGGTCACGCGGGCTGATCCGGTTATGATGATCACACTGTGTTTCAGGCGGCTGACGACATCAGATTCAGTGGCCTCGCGTTCGTGAAGGGAGTGCATGGATTGTACTGACGCCCGCCCCCCGGCGGGTACTCCGGTCTGGTCAGGTCTGGCGGTCGTCGTCGGGCTGGCCGCGCTTGCCTGGGCAATCGTGGCGGTGCTGGCGCGTCTGCCACTGGCCGCCGGCTTGCCGTTGAGCATGATGATGGTCGCGCTGCTGCTGGGTCTGGCCCTGGCGCCATGGGCCGCCGGCAGGCCAGGCTGGGTCCCCGGTCTGGAACTGGCGCGTGGGCCGATATTGAAGCTGGCAGTGATTCTGATTGGCTTGCGGCTGAGCCTGGTCGAAGTCGGTCAGCTTGGCGTGATGGCCCTGCCGCTGGTACTGGCGGCGATTATCACCGGGCTGGGTCTGACCTTGCTGTTGGCGCGCCTGTTTGGCGTCGATCGACGACTGGCAAGCTTGCTGGCGGTGGGCACGGCCATTTGCGGGGCGTCTGCTATCGCCGCCGCTGCGCCCGGGTTGAATGCCCGGCGCGAGGAGATTTGCTACGCGGTGGCCTGTGTCGCCCTGGCCGGCCTGGTCGCGACGCTGGCTTACCCGGCTTTGCTGCAGCATCTGCTTGATAGTCCCGTGGCCATCGGCCTGGTGCTTGGCGCGAGTATTCACGATACGGCCCAGGTCACGGCGGCTGCCAGTTTGTACGAGCAGTCCTGGGCGGCCGATGGCACCCTGGCGGCCGCGACGGTAACCAAATTGTTACGTAACAGCGCCATGCTGGTCGTTATCCCGCTGCTGTTGTGGTGGGCTTTGCGTGGTCAGGGTTCGAGTACGGGCAAGGTCCCGATACCCTTGTTCATTTTTGGTTTTCTGGCCTTGAGTCTGCTGCGCACCCTGGGAGATGCGAGTTGGGGGACGGACCAGGCGGCCTGGCAGTGGCTGATCAACGCCGCGGCGCTGCTCAGCACTTTCGGCTTTGCCGCCGCCCTGGCGGCCATGGCCCTGAGTATTCGCCTGGCCGATCTGCGCCGGCTCGGCTGGAAACCGGGTCTGGTAGCGGCAATTTCAGCGCTGGGGGTTCTGCTGGTGGCGCTGGGTCTCACCCAACTTATGGCACACGCTTCTTGACCTGCCTTCTGGCACAATCTCGCGATTGTTGCTGACTGAATGACGGTTGATGAATCATGAAATCCATTCTGGGAACGGCCTTGGTGGCCACGATGCTTGCTGCGGGGCCGATCATGGCTGAAGACGATCCGTTTCTGTGGCTGGAAGAAATCGAAGGCGAGAAAGCGCTGGAATGGGCGCGGGAACAGAATGAACGCTCTGAGGATTTTCTCAAGGGGCATCCGCTGTTCGAGGATCTGCACAAGCGCAATCTCGACATCCTGACCTCGGAAGACCGTATCGCCTTCCCGTCGTTGATGGGTGGTCAGATCTTCAATTTCTGGCGCGATGGCAACCACGTGCGCGGGATCTGGCGGGTGACATCGCGCGAAAATTTCCGTGATACGCGACCGGAATGGGACGTCATCATCGACGTCGACCAGCTCGCCGAAGAAGAAGACCAGAACTGGGTCTGGGCTGGTGCCAACTGCCGCTATCCCGATTACGATCGCTGCCTGGTTGGCTTGTCGATCGGCGGTGCTGATGCGGCGGTAAGGCGTGAGTTCGATATGGAAAGCCGTCGCTTTGTCGACGATGGTTTCGTGCTCCCGGAATCGAAGAGCTACATCAGTTGGCGCGATCGCGACAGCGTATTTTTCGGCCCGGCCTTCGAGCCGGACCAGATGACAACCTCCGAGTATGCGCGCCAGGTTTACATCTGGCAGCGCGGCACGCCTAAGGAAGAGGCCGAGCTGGTGTTTGAAGGCCGGCGTGACGACGTGCTGGTCTGGGGCTCACGGCTTTGGGATGGAGATACTCCCTGGGACATGATCGTTCGCTTGCCCACCTTCTTTACCCGCGAGTACCACGTGCTCCGGGATGGCGAAACGGTCCGTGTCGACGTGCCTGGCGATGCCAACCTGGCCGGTATCATCGGCGGCCAGTTACTGGTCGAGCTGCGCTCGGACTGGACGCCTGGCGACACCACCTTCGGCCAGGGTGCCCTGTTGGCCGCCGACATGGAATCGGTGCTGGCCGGTGAACCGGATTTTGAGCTCCTGTTTGCGCCGAACGAGAGCCAGGCTGTCAACAGCGTCTCGACCACCAAGAACACGGTCATCGTTTCTATCCTCGAGGACGTAATCGGACAATTTGTCCGCTTTACCCGGACCGAGGATGGCTGGCAGCAGGAACGCCTGGATATTCCGGCCAAAGGCACCCTGAGTGTCGTCACCACCGACGACCGCAGCGACGCGTTTTATTTCAACTACACCGATTTCCTGACGCCGACGCGGCTATACGAAGCCGATGCCATGGCCGATACCCATCGCCAGATTCGTTCCGAGCCGTCGCGGTTCAACAAGGATGGCATGCGGGTTGAACAGCACTTTGCCTCCTCGGCGGATGGCGAGCGCATTCCCTATTTCATCGTCAAGCCGGCCGGGTTCGAAGCCAACGGCACCAATCCGACCCTGATCGGCGCCTACGGTGGCTTTGAGGTGGCACGAACGCCGTTCTACTCCGGCATCATCGGCTCGGGTTGGCTGGAGCGCGGCGGTGTTTACGTGCTTGCCAATATCCGCGGCGGCGGTGAGTTTGGCCCGCGTTGGCATCAGGCCGCCCTGCGCGAAAATCGCCAGCGCGCCTTCGATGATTTGATCGCCGTGGCCGAAGACCTGATCGAGCGTGGCATCACTGCACCGCAGCACCTGGGCATTCAGGGCGGCTCCAACGGTGGTCTCCTGACCGGTGCGGCCCTGGTCCAGCGCCCGGACCTGTTCAACGCCGTCATCATCCAGGTGCCGCTGCTGGACATGAAGCGTTACCACAAGTTGCTGGCCGGAGCGAGCTGGATGGCCGAATACGGCAACCCGGATGATCCCGATGACTGGGCTTTCATCAGCCAGTATTCGCCGTACCAGAATCTGTCAGCAGATGCCGATTATCCGAAGGCTTTCGTCACGACATCTACCCGAGATGACCGCGTCCACCCCGGCCATGCCCGCAAATTCGTGGCGCGTATGCTGGAACAGGGTCACGACGTGCTTTACTTCGAAAATATTGAAGGCGGTCACGGCGGCGCGGCCAATCTGAAGCAGTCGGCGTATATCAATGCGCTGATACAGGCTTACCTGCACGAGCGCCTTGCTGGAAACGTTGAAGAAGGGTAAAGGGGCAGAGGTTTTCCTCGCTTGCCGGCCTTCGGGAACTCGCTGTTATCTCTACAGTCGAAGGCCGGGAAGGATAAACAAGGACCAGATCACTCCTGATTCACCCGGGGGTGGAAAACTGGCATAATGAAGGGTTGGAATCAAGGAGTTCTACATGGGCAATCATCTCGTTCCAAGTCATCTGCTCGCACCGGCAGGGACCGGCTCGCTGGATGCCTACATCCAGGAAGTCAACAAGATTCCCGTTCTGAGTCTCGAGGAAGAGCAGAGTCTAGCTCGGCGTTACCGCGATGAAGAAGACCTGGATGCGGCGCGGTTGATGGTGATGTCGCACCTGCGCTTCGTGGTCCACGTGGCCCGCGGCTATGCCGGCTACGGCCTGCAGTTGGGTGACCTGGTTCAGGAAGGCAATATCGGGCTAATGAAGGCCGTCAAGCGCTTCGACCCCGATCAGGGTGTGCGCCTGGTGTCGTTTGCCGTGCACTGGATTCGTGCCGAGATCCATGAGTTCATCCTGCGCAACTGGCGCATCGTCAAGGTTGCCACGACCAAGGCCCAGCGCAAGCTGTTTTTCAACCTGCGCCGGCAGAAGAAGCGCCTGGGCTGGTTGAACCAGGCTGAGGTCAATCGTGTCGCCGAAGAGCTGGGTGTCAAGCCGGAAGTAGTAACCGAGATGGAGTCGCGTCTGTCCGGCCAGGATATCGGCTTTGACCTGACCAACGACGATGACGACTCCAGCAGCTACGTGGCGCCGGCGGCCTATCTGGAAGGGCTGACCGTGTCTCCCGACGAGGCGGCCGAAGCCGAAGATTGGGAGCAGCATCACCACAACCTGCTGTTTGACGGCATCGAGAACCTGGATGATCGCTCGCGCGATATCATCCAGAGTCGCTGGCTGCTGGACCCCAAGGCAACGCTGCAGGAACTGGCCGACAAGTATGGTGTTTCTGCCGAGCGCATTCGTCAGCTTGAGGCCGTGGCCTTGAAAAAGCTCAAGGC
>SKQI01000204.1 GCA_007119095.1 Wenzhouxiangella sp.
ACGCATGGCCCATGTGCAGGGTGCCGGTCACGTTCGGTGGCGGCAGCAGGATGCAATAGGGCTCGCCCTGGCCCCGCGGCTGAAAACAGCCCTGGGCTTCCCACTGGTCATACCAGTGCTGCTCGATCTGATCGGGGTTGTATGTCTTTTCCATGTTGGGTTGGGGCAGCGGGTCAGGGTTCAGGGTTCAGGGTTCAGGGTTCAGGGTTCAAGGTTCAAGGTTCAAGGTTCAAGGTTCGGTCTCGTTTTTCCTGAAACCGGAACCCGTAACCCGGAACCCGTTATTTCAATACATGATGCTTCACTTCCGCGCCACGCTGTTTCCATGCTTTCCAGCGCTCGCGCAGTTTTTCCTTCAGCGTTTCGTCCGGGGGAACGATTTCCAGAATGCGCTGGAAGCGGCCGCCGGGCAGCGGGGATGAGGGATCCAGGTTGATCAGGATTTCGGCCTGGTCGGGGGCATCTTCAAGCAGGCGGATGGGGGCGCGCTCGGTACCGATCTCGTGCGGCAGGAAACGGCCTTCCGGCTCTTGCCACAAGCGCTCGTCAAGCTGCTCCAGCACGGCCCGGTCGCCAACCACGGCGATGGTTTCGCTCTTCGGCCATGCCCGCCCGACCAGCACCGTGGCAACAAACAGCGGATCACTGAACCGCCCGCTCAACTCATAAAAATCAACCTGCATTGATCAGATTCTCAAGATTTTTTTAACCACCGAAAACATCGAATTCACCGAAGGATTTTCTGTTTTTTCGGTGTCTTCGGTGTTTTCGGTGGTTCCCCGCTTTTTTAGTTCTTGACAGAGCCCCAGCCGCCGGCGTTGGTGGCCAGCCATTCGACCAGCATGCCGACCGGGCGGCCGGTGGCGCTTTCGGGTTTACCCCACTGCCAGGCGCTGCCGGCGATGTCGATATGGGCCCAGCGCTGGCCCTCGGCGAAGCGCGCCAGGAAGCAGCCGGCGGTAATGCTGCCGGCCGGCATGCCGCCTAAGTTCTTCATGTCGGCAAACGGGGTTTCGATCTGCTCCTGATAGTCATCCCATAGCGGCAGGCGCCAGCCGCGGTCGGCGGCACCGTGGCCAGCGGCCAGCAGTTCTTCGGCCAGCTCGTCGTCCTGAGTCATGATGCCCGAGGCATGGTGGCCCAGGGCAACCACGCAGGCGCCGGTCAGGGTGGCGATGTCAACCATCTTGGCCGGCTTCAGGTTCTGGCCGGTCCAGTAGATGGCATCGGCCAGGATCATTCGGCCCTCGGCATCGGTGTTGTGCACCTCCACGGTCTTGCCGGACATGGTGGTGATGATGTCACCAGGTCGGTAGGCCTTACCGTCGGGCATGTTTTCAACCGCCGCGACCACGCCTTCGACGTTGATCGGCAGCTTCAGGCGGGCGACGGCTTCCATTACCGCAATGGTGGTGGCCGCGCCGCACATGTCGAACTTCATCTGCTCCATCAGTTCGCGCGGCTTGATCGAGATGCCGCCGGTGTCGAAGGTGACACCCTTGCCGACCATCGCCAGCGGCGCCTCGCCCTCCTTGCCGCCGCGCCAGCTCAAGCGGATCAGGCGCGAGGGGTTGACGCTGCCCTGACCGACGGCCAACAGCGCATTCATGCCCAGATCGGCCATCTGGTCTTCATCAAGGATTTCGACTTCCAGGCCGTCATACGCTGCGGCCATGCGCTCGGCCGTTTCGGCCAGGTACACCGGTGTGCAGATATTCGGCGGCGCATCGCCCAGGTCACGGGCCAGCTGCACGCCAGCGGCGATGGCCGAGGCGATGGCCAGTTGGGTGTCGGCACCATCGGCGGCCGGAAAACTGACTGATCCGGTTGCCGGCGGGGCGTCATCCTTGGGCTTTTTGGTCGCGGTGTAAATGTAGTCGGCGTAGGCCAGTGCGATAGCGGCCTGGCGCAGTTTCCAAGCGTCGTCGCGGTCGCTGACCGGGCAGTCCGCCAGCAGGCAGTGGGCAGACTGGGCACGCGACTGGCGCAGTGCCTTGCCGGCGGCCTGAACGGCCTTGGTAAAGGCGATGCCGTTGAACTTTTCGGATTTGCCCAGTCCCACCACCAGGACTCTACCGGCCTTGATGCCGGGGAGAGCGTGCAGAATCAGGGTCTTGCCTGCCCCGCGCGGCAGATCGCCGGATTCCAGCAGTCGGCTGAAGACGCCGTCGCTGGCTTGATCCAGTTGGCTCAGGTGGTCATTGAAATTCTGGTCCTGAAAGAGGCCGACAATCAGGCAGTCGGTGGCAAGCTGGCTAGCGGCGTCGCTTAAGGTTGTAAACTGCATGCGCTTAAGGTTCCTTGTGCTTGATCTTTGGGTGTTTGGCACGGGGATGCTGACCGCACCTGCCATTGGCGGCTTGATCGGTCACCCACGCTCATCGAATACACCATTGTAACCCTCTCGGAATGCGATGTTGATCCTGCAGAAATACCTGTTTCGCGAAGGTTTGCTGGCCAGCCTGGCCAGCCTGGTGGTGTTCATGGTCATCATTCTCGCGCTGTTCTTTGCCGAGGTGATGGGCGATGCCGCCCAGGGGCGTCTTCCCGCGTCCAGCATTCTGCTGCTGCTGTTGCTGCGCCTGCCTGAAGCCTTGCAGATGGTGGCGCCGCTGGCATTGATGACCGGTGTGCTACTGACCTGGGGGCGCTTGGGCGAGCAGTCTGAACTGGCCGTGATGCGGGGTGGCGGTCTGGCATTCAGCCGCGCGCTGTTGCCGGTGTCGGGCTTGGCCCTATGCTGGGCTGCGGGTTTGCTGGCGGTATCCGGTTGGCTGGCGCCGTATGCCAGTGAGCGCACCGGTCTGATGCTCGAGGACGCTGCTCGTCAGGCCTTGTTGTCCGGGCTGCAACCAGGGCGATTCAACAAAATGGATCAGGGCAGGCTAACGGTCTATGTCGGTCAGGTCGATCGGGCGGATGGTAGTCTGGGCGATATCCTGGTGCAGTTCGACGATGAACGATATCCGGAGCTGTTGACGGCCAGCAGAGGCCGGCTCTGGATAGATCAGGAAGACGGCACCCGTTACCTGTCCTTGTTCGATGGCCAGCAGGTTCAGCATGCGAGTGAGCGCGGCGATAGCGGGATGCGGGAAATCCGTTTCGAGCGAAACGATGTGCGTTTGCCGCAGCCGGTTCTGGATGGTTTTGGTGAGGAGACGGCCAAGCCGTTGCCGGCATTGTGGCCGACTTCGACGGCTGCCGAGTTTCGCGAACTGCACTGGCGTTTGGCATCACCGATAGCTGCGCTCATGTTGGCATTGCTTGCTGTTGCACTCGCTGTTCGATTGCCGCGGCAGGGTCGCTTTGGCAGCCTTGTACTGGCTTTGTTGATCTACCTGGTTTACAGCAATGCCATCCATGCCGGTTTGCTCTGGATGGAGCAGAGAAATGTACATTCAGGCCTCGGACTATGGCCGCTGCACTGGGTTTTGGTTCTGATCATGGCCGTGATGCTGATTCGGCAGTGGCGACGATGGTAGGCGTGGGGCTTCTGACTCGCTATGTGGTTGGCCGGGTATTGCTGGGTGTGTTGGCAGTCAGCGTGCTTCTGGTTGGTCTTTACACGCTGGTCGAGCTGGTGCGCGAAACCAGGGCGCTGGAAGCGGGCTATGGTTTTGTCCAGATGCTCTGGTACCTCATCCAGACCATGCCACGGCGGCTCTACGACGTTTTTCCGTTTGCCGCGTTGATCGGGGCATTGATGGGGCTGGGGGTCCTGGCTGCGGGCAATGAGCTGGTCGCCATGCGGGCAGCGGGCTTCGATCGTCTTCAGGTGTCACTGCGTGCGCTGCTGGCCATTGTCCTTTGCCTGGTCTTGCTGGTGCTGCTCTCTGAGAGCACCATTCCACGCCTGGAAAGCCAGGCACGGGCGGACAGAGAGGCCGCCCGTAGTGGCCAGGTTTATCAGGGAGAGTTCGGGTCTCTTTGGCTGCGCGACGGACCGCGTGTAATTCGGATCGGTTACTCGGCCTGGTTGCCCAGCGACCAGCTGGAGTTTGGCGAGCTGCTGATTTACCAGTTGAGCAACGATATGCGTCTGGCCGAAATCATTACGGCCGAACGCGCTCGGCATGATGGTGTTGCCTGGCAGCTCGAACAGGTCGAACGCTGGCCGGTCAATGATCGATCCGGGCGGCAGCTGTTCGACAGCCTGGAAATGGGGTCGGGGTTGAGCCCGGAACTGTTTGCCGCCACCGTCGCCCGGCCGCGGCTGCTGCCCACTGCAGACCTGCTGGAGATGCTCAAGTTTCTTCAGCGCAACGAGCTCGACACGCTGCCTTATCAGCGCGCGCTGTGGTCACGAATTGTTTATCCGCTGAACGTGCTGGTCATGGTGCTGGTTGGCCTGCCTTTTGTCTTTCGTGGGAGTCGTCAGCAGGGGCAGGGATTGCGCTTGTTTGTTGGTGTTGGGTTGGGTTTGCTCGTGTTCGTGCTTGTGCGTTTGTTTGAGGGTCTGGCCGCGGTCATACCGATTCCGGTCTGGCTGACTGCCTTTTTGCCGGCATTGGTGATTGCATCCGGCATGGTGGTGGTTGCGCGACGCTTGTAGTGAGCGCGACGATCTCGAAGCAGAGGTTGGTTGGGTCGCTGACTTGATTTTCGCGTTCTAGTTTTTGACTTTGGTCTGTTTGGGTTTTCTTTTTTCCGCTTTCGTTACCACCAGCTGGGTACCACTGGCCAGGTCATGCCAGGTTTTGCGTTGTGGGTGGATCAGGCTCCAGGCGAAGCCGAGCCCCAGTGTGCCTAGCGAAGCGATTGCTACGACGAAGCGGACCAGGGAAGTCAACCAGCTGATGGGTTGTTGCGTTCCCTGGATGCGAATGTGCCAGGCCTTCATGCCCAGTGTCTGACCGCCACGCCAGGAGATGGCGAAGTAGGCCCAGGCCACGACCAGTAGGTAGAGTTGGAAGACAGGGTTGGATGCATTGACTTCCGAGCCCAGCGGAATGACCACAATCGTGGCTGCGATCATCCAGAGACCGACAAGTAGTAAACCGTCGTAGATCATCGCGGTGAGACGGCGCAGCAGCCCGCAGAGCTTGGGAGTTGCTTGTGCTGTCACAGGGCTTGAAGCATCACTGGACAATGATTTGACCTCGATTCATCTAGTGGTTATGGTTCGATAGTGTACGTTGTCAGCCTTGATCCAAGATCAAGTGCTTTCAATGTTGGCTGCCGTTTCGTGTCCAATTTCTATCTGGATACCGTGTGGGCAGACTTGGGCCAGGTATTTTAAGGGGCACCTTTGCAAGAATCTCGTGTCTTGGTTATTGCTGAATTTGTTTAAACATCACGAAAAACCCGGCAAAGCGTTATCGTTCCGGCGCGTGTCGCGCTTGACATGTTCAGTAAAGCCTGATATTCGACTGGCAATGGTAAGATACAAGCGCAGCCGATGAGTTGCGTCATGATGTGAGGGAAGCTCGGGGCCGCTGCTCCAGCCTGTAATCTAAAACAGACTAGTCTTGTCAAGACCGAGGAGGTCAGTACTGATGCAAACTAACGAAGAAACCCGTTTGGACCAGCAGGTTGCCGCAGACGGCAGCCCTGCAGCCGGGGGTCCCGAAGCGTCTGAGGAGCCAAACGCGAAGGCTGCCAAGAAGAAAGCTTCCAAGAAGAAGGCCGGCAAGAAGAAGGCTTCGAAAAAGAAGGCTTCCAAGAAAAAAGCCGGCAAGAAGAAGGCTTCAAAGAAGAAGACTTCCAAGAAAAAAGCTGGCAAGAAGAAGGCTTCGAAAAAGAAGGCCTCCAAGAAAAAAGCTGGCAAGAAAAAGGCTTCCAAGAAAAAAGTCGGCAAGAAGAAGGCTTCCAAGAAAAAAGCTGGCAAGAAGAAGGCATCCAAGAAGAAGCGCGGCAAGAAGAAGGCATCCAAGAAGAAGCGCGGCAAGAAGAAGGCTGGCGCGGTCGCGGCGGCTGATCCCTACGCAGCCATGCTCGTTGCCCTTGAGGACCTGACCGATGCGGTGAAATCGCTGGCCACTCAGCAGATTGCTCATCAGCGTCAGGCCGTCGAGGACCTTCGGGCTACCGCACGTGCCAAGATCTCGGATCTGGAAGAGGCTGCGCAAAATAGCCTTGCTCGTTTGACTCGAAAGGGTTAAACCTGCAGCAATGGCGGCCCTGGCGGGAAGCGACAGCCAGGCCAAGGCATCGGTCAGTCCGGATGTGATCCGGCTGATCGATGCGTTTGCTGATGCCGTCTGGTCCGAACGAGGACTGGCGGCATTGACGTTGGAAGCTTACCGCCAGGACTTGCTCGGCCTCGCGAGGTATGCAGCTTGCCCCTGGCCTGACATCGACAAGCAACGTGTTCTGGCCTGGATGGCTTTCAGAATGCGACGCGGTGATGCAGTGTCCAGTCTCACTCGAGCGTTGTCCTGCCTGCGACAGTTTTTCAGCTGGGCACTGCGCCAGGGCGAGGTTCCCGCCAACCCCATGCTGGATATCGAAGGGCCGCGCCGTGTCGGTCGCCTGCCGCAGGTGTTGTCCGAGGCGTCTATAGATAACCTGTTGGCGCAGCCGGCTGGTGAGGCTGCCCTTGATCTTCGCGACAAGGCCTTGCTTGAGACCCTCTACGCCACCGGCCTTAGGGTCAGTGAGCTGGTCGGGCTGACTCTCTCTTCGCTGAATCTTGCCAAAGGCGTGGTCCGGGTAAGAGGTAAGGGTGGAAAGGAGCGGCTGGTGCCGCTGGGGGAGCGAGCCATAGACGCCCTGAGCAAATGGGTCAGGCAGGGTCGAGGCCGGCTTGGCCCCGAAGGCGATCACGTGTTTGTATCGAGGCGTGGCAGGGCACTCAGTCGAGTTGCCGCCTGGCAACGGATCCGCCACCATGCACGCGCTGCCGGTATCGAAGGGGCGGTGTACCCCCATCTGCTGCGACACTCATTCGCTACCCATCTGCTGGATCACGGTGCGGACTTGCGCGTGGTTCAAATGCTGCTTGGTCATGCTGATCTGGCGACCACCCAGATTTATACGCATGTTTCCAGGGCCAGGCTGCAGGATCTGTATCGCCAACACCATCCGCGTGGCTGATTGATGCCCACGGGTTGAGGGTACAATCCTGCTGAACTTGTTCGCCCCGCTGCGTTCAAAAATCACCGATGATTGATTCGTCAGGTCGAGCTCAGCAAGTCTTGCAACGGCCTGGCTCCCAGGGACTGAATTTTTTCACAGGAGAGTTTGATGCGATCTTTTTACTTCGGAGCGGTGCTTTTCGCCCTGGCTGGCTGGACAGCTCAGGTCCAGGCATCTGATACCGATGCCATCGAGGAGCGTCTATCCGGCCTGGTACCGGATATGGGTCAGGTCACAATCAGCGAAACGCCGATCGATGGCCTGATGCAAGTGCGTGTTGGCAGTGAAATTCTTTACATGACTGCGGATGGCCGCTATCTGGTGCAGGGCCGTGTCATCGATATGGAAACGCAGACCGACCTGACTGACGCCGCGCAGTCGGGCCTGCGGCGTGAGCAACTGGCCAGTCTGGACAGCGCCGATTTTGTCAGTTTCGGCAACTCGGATGCCGAGTTCGAGGTGCTGGTCTTCACTGACCCGGACTGCGGTTACTGCCGTCGCCTCCATGAACAGATGGATGACTATGAAGCAGCCGGCATCAAGATTCATTACCTGGCTTTCCCGCGTGCGGGGGCCGGCTCGGGAACGCATACCAAGATGGTTTCGGTGTGGTGTGCCGAGGATCGACAGGGTGCGATGGATATCGCCAAGGCCGGTGGCAATCCGCCGCGGGCAACTTGTGAAAATCCGGTCATGGATCAGTACCAGCTCGGCCAGTCCATGGGTGTGACCGGGACGCCTTCGATCATGACTTTCAACGGTGACATCATACCCGGCTATGTTCCGGCTGATCGCCTGCGCGAACGCC
>SKQI01000065.1 GCA_007119095.1 Wenzhouxiangella sp.
CGGGATTGCCCTCCCCTTCCGTTCTGGCCTTGCTCAAGTACAGATCAGCCAGCAGCACATTGCCGGATGTATTGGTCCTGAAAATGCGGGAGCCGCTACCTGCATCAAGCACGAGGCCGGAGGGGTCTCCTGGCAACGGGCCTTGAATCTGAAGAGGGCTCGTGATGGTCGGCAGTTGCTGGCCGGACAATGCGATCACGCCGCCGACAAGGTCAGGATGAAAGACGATGATATTGGATTCAAAACCACCCAGGACGCAATCCACGGAGCCGGACAGGTCGGCATTGTTGGCGTTGATGATCGCCTCACGCAGGCTGCACAGGCCATCATCGAGCTGGTTATCCAACAGGGTGTTGACGACCAGCGTGGCCGAGGGCACAGCGACAAGAATCTCCCCTTCGACCTGGTTATTGTCGGGTATCGGATCTGGCTGGAAGCCGCTGGCTGCAGCGCTGACCAGCCGACTGCCGCTGACATCCAGCTCGACAGTCAGGGTCAGCGTCTGCTTTTCGTCCGGCCCCAGCAAGCCGACCTTCCATTGCCCAGTTCCAGGATCATAGGAACCGCTGCCAACATCGGCATTCTGGAAGGTCAAGGCACTCCCCAAATCGACCTGGGCTTCAACCTCGCTCGCCCAGGTGCCTGATTTATTGCTGACATCGATCACGATCTCGACCTGCTGGCCGACTGCAACGGCGGGTGGATCAATGGTCAAGGCAACTGCCAGATCAACCGGTGCCGGCGGCTGATCGGTCTCGTAAGCGCCCACATCGCAGGCGCTGGAACTGCCACCCGGCCGCGCCGCACCGCGCTGGTCGGTGTTGATGCCGTATGTGGCCAGGCAATTACCGGCAGCGTTGATCGCCAGGCTGCCCTGGCCGATGGCGTGCGTCGGCGTCGGGCCGCCGTTGTTGGTCAGAGTGCCGAGTTCAATGGCATTGGTACTTGGAACAACCAGCCCCGGGCAAGTCGGATGCGTGACGATATTGCCAGTGCCCGTCACATCGCTGAAATCGTTGCTGCCGCAGCGGTTGTTGACCACCAGGCTATTGTCCAGGGTGAGGAATCCAGGGTTAGCATCAGTTCCGGTGATCCACAGGTGACTCAAAAGTCCGGGTGGATTGATGTTGTCTGCGACCGTGACATGGAAAAGATCAAGTTTGCTTCGCGTGGCAAACACGGCAGAACCAGTGGCCGCACCAAGCTGATTGCCAGAAATCGTGCTGTTGAAAACTGTCGAATCAGTACCGTAGAAGTACAAACCGCCCCCATGCGCACTGGCCCCCATGGTGGAGTTACCGATGATTGATACAGACGCGAGTTCGCTGTCGCCATCGCGATGATAGATACCACCACCGAGGGCTCCATCACCGTGGGTTGCATTGCCCTGAACCAGGGTGTCGGTCATGATCAGTTGTCCGTCCCTGCTTCGGATGCCACCGCCATCAGCCGAATCGCCTTGAGTCTGGTTTGCAATAATCCGGCTTTGAATGATCGTTGCGTTACCATTCCGGACGTCAATGCCGCCCCCGGACGCTGAGTCGCCAAGCGTCTGATTGCCGGAGACCAGACAATTGTTCATGAACAGATCGCCGTTTTCAATCCGCATGCCACCGCCCCTGCCACTGTCCTGCTGGGTGGTGTTGTCCAGAATTTCGCAGCCGCCAGAAAGATTGACGTTGGCACCGATAGTAGAAATACCACCGCCGTTGGCGCCACTACCCTGGACTGAGTTCCCTTGAACCCGGCCGCCAATCATGGTCAGCTCGGCATCACGCAAGTAGACTGCGCCACCGTGCGCGCTTTCCCCGAGCGTTGAATTGCCGGTCAAATCCGTATTCAGCAGCACAAGATTGGTCCCGTCCATGAACAGGGCCCCACCAAAGGACGAGCTGCCGGTGGTGGTATGTGACCCAATCTGGCTGGCATTGATCGTTACATCACCGCCTACTGCATGAATGGCACCGCCGCGGCCCACAGCCGAGTTCAGGACCATGCTTGTTGCAAACAGCTCAAGCTTGCTGCTGGCCGAGAAGATCACGCCACCGCCGCCCCCGGCTGTATTGAATTGGAAAAGACTGTCCTCAATCAGCACGATTGAGTCGAACACTGCAATGGCGCCGCCGTGATTGTCCGCCCCATCGGCGATACCACTCTGAATCCAGAGACGCTCCAAACGAACCTGACCGCTGTCGGCAATAAAGATCGTGCTGCCGGGCTCATCATCCGCACTGAAAGTACGGCCCCAAAGCAAGTTCAGATCGGCAATGATCACGTCATCGGCACCATCGACGACAAAAATGCGCGAGGCAGCCTCAGCACTGATGGTCAACGCATTCGGGTTGCCGCGCACCGGACCGATGAGTTCCAGAGCACGGGAAATGGTCGGCAGGGCCTGACCGGAAAGCTCGATGGTGGATCCGATCAGGGCCTCATCAAAAACGACTTGGTTGCCGCCGATCGACCCGGCAGCGCAGTCTGTCGAGCCGGACTGATTCGCATTTTCAGCATTCAGCATCGCCTCGCGCAGGCTGCACAGGCCATCGTTGTCGACAATGTCGAGATGCGTCGTCACCACGATCGTTGCGGCCTGGGCCAAGCCCGCCAGGCCAACCAAAATGATTCCGATTACAAAGTGCCAGATCTTCATGCTCACCAATCTCCCGATTCAGTCATTCAGCGCGAGGCAGTGCCTTGCCCTGCTCCACTTCTTGGCAGCCAGCTTGGCGCCTGGCACCGCTGCAAACATGAAATCAGCTTGAAATTAGGGTGAAAATCCGGCGCTTTCCAACAAAATCTCCAGCGCTTCAAGGCGCGACTGGACATCGGCGAGCTCATCGCGAAGCAGCTTGTTTTCAGCCTGGCTTTCCTGGACGGCCGCAATCAGCACGGCGCTGAGATGACGGAAGTTCACTCCCTGGACGTCACCATCGTCGTCGTACTCGACCAGCTCCGGGATAACCTCAGCGACTTCTTCGGCGATCAGACCAATGTCCTGGCGATCGTTGTCGATCCAGCGAAAGCGCACTGGACGCAAAGCCGCGATCAGAGACGCGCCAGCCTCTAGTTCGCGAACCTCGTCCTTGTAACGCGCGCTGGAGGCACATCGGGAAATCTGGCCGGCGTTGGTATGACACAGGTCCCACTGACCAAAGGTGCCGATATTCCAGGCCTCGATCTGCCCTTCCACGCGCAGATTCCCGAATATGCGGCTGTTGTTGTCGAAGCGGGCATCGCCAAACACCCGCAAGCCGTTGGCAGGCACCCCAGTGTTGCTGTAACTGTTGCCAATAGCCGTGCCGCCGTTGCCCATGACCCGGAACTTTGTGGTAATGCTGCCGTTGGCTTCCCGCATCAATATGCGCAGCGCGCCGGTGCCGAAGCTGTAGTCGTCATCCTGCACCAGACGATCGGAATCGATCACAAAGTAGTCGCTGGGCGCACGTCCAAAACCCACCCCGCCCATTGCCCGCACCAGGAACTGGTTTTCGCCGCTGGAGACGAAATCCGAGTTCTGGCTGTCAGCCCAGACAAAAGTACCCTGGTCACCCCAGTCCACATCCACGTTGAGCGCCACGCCTGAACAGCCGCTCCCAACGGATCCGCTGCCAAAGCCAGGTCGGACCTTGGCCCGGCGTCCGCCGGCCCAGGAGTAAGCTCCACCGGCACAATTGGACCTGCCCCCGGAGATGGTTGAATAGAGATGGCTGGCGGTGTTCTGAAAGCCGCCGCCGATGGTCGCCATGTCTCTCGAAGCATGGTTATGTGCTCCGCCGCCAATGCTGGCAGCGTTGCCGGCGGCCACATTGAAACTGCCACCGGCAATGGTGGCTGAAAAGTCAGAGGCGGAATTGTTGTTGCCGCCGCCGACCGTGGCGCTGTCCAGGATCGCCTGGTTGCCTACACCACCGGCAACGGTGGCGCCTTCAGCAGCTGCCAGGTTTTCACGCCCGCCACCAACGACACTGAAATCCCCACTGGCGATATTGGCCGCGTCCAGATCGCCACCACCGGAAACCGTACTGCCCCGACCTGAGGCTTCGTTCGAGTAACCGCCGCCAATCGTGGCGTAGTCGGCAGAGGCGGAATTGAACAGCCCACCGCCGATCATGCTGTAGAAGCCTGACACCGTGTTCAGTCGGCCGCCGGCCACCGTGGTACCGGTCCCGGATGTCTCATTCTGCGCGCCGCCGCCTACGGTTGTTTCTACGCCCTGGGCAGTATGACCGGATCCACCGCTGACAGTGACTGAGTTGCCGTTGATTTGGTTCAAGCGCCCGCCCGAAATCACGCTGTAGTTGCCCTGCACGCTGTTACTGACGTTCTGGCTACCGCCGGACAGTACTGCACTGCCGTGCCCGCTCACACTGTTGGCTGCATGACCGATGATGACGTTGGGGGAAATCTCCGACGTGCCAGTTACTGGCTGGAAGCGGAAACGCTGGCCGCTGAACAGGTACTCCACAGCGCCGCTTCCGTCCACCGTCCATGGGGAGGAACCACCACCGTTTAGCGCGTGCAAGGCCACAGGAACCGCGCGTATGGCCTGGCGCGGGGCCAGCGCAGTGCCGTTGACGCGCACCTCAAGGAAACGATTGCCGCCGACGAATGCGCCAGCGCCGAAGTCGAGATCGACCTGGAACAAGCCGTCCTGCACGGGCCAGTTTGGACGACTGACCACCGGGCCGACCTGGCTGCCGCCGCTGAGCTGGTCGAACAGGCGGAACTCCAATCCGACCGTACCATTGAACGAGTCGTCGTTGGACAGCAGCTGGCCCTGATAGCTGATCGGGCCGGCCTGAACCGGGGCAACGGCTGCCACCGTCAGCGCGGTCAGCAGAATAGTCAGGAGCGTTGATGCTGGATAGGTATTCATGGTGCCTCCGAGTGGCTTACAGGCATGGCTTGGTCTAAAAGAACGCTTTCCAGGGCCAACAGACGCAATTCCAGCTCGGCGTTGTGCCGTAGCTGTTCGCTGGCTACTGCAAGCTCTGTCCGCAAGGCCTGGATTTCGAGCTGCTGCTGTTGTATCGCGCCGAGCAGAACGGCCGCCAGGCGGTCGTATTTGACGCCTTCAAGCCGACCGTCAAAGTGGATCGCCAGTGCGGGCACCTGCTCGGCAACCTCTTCAGCGATCAGCCCGATATCAACCTCGCCGCCATCGATCCAGCGATAGCGCACCGGGCGCAGAGCGGCGACGAGCGCCATCGGATTTTCCAGGTCTTCGATATCGAACTTGTAGCGCTCGCTGCTTGATCCGCAGTTGGCGACTTCATTGTTGGCATTGCGGCACAGCGACACGCCGCCGCCACTGCCCAGGGCGTTCAGCGCCAGCAGGCCGTGAATCCTCATCCCGCGCTCGGGCACACCGGAAGAATTGAAGCTATTGCCCACCGCCAGACCACCGTTACCCATGACGCGAAGCATGGTCAGCACACTCCCGTCGGAGTGGTTCATCAACACCCGCAGGGCGCCGGTGCCGAAGCTGTAGTCACTGTCCTGCAGCACCCGGCCGGAATCGATGACGAAATAGTCGCTGGGCGCGCGTCCGAAACCGACGCCGCCTGCTGCTCGGACCATGAACTGGTTGGGTCCGTTGGACAGGAAGTCCTGGTTCTGGGCGTCAGCCCAGACGAAGCTGCCCTGATCCCCAATGCCGCCGTTGGACGGGACGTTGGCGCATGCGCCGACCGCCGGACCGCCATCCTCTCCCCGGCGCACCTTGGCGCGGCGGCCGCCGGCCCATGAAAACGGGGCGCCGGCGCAATTGCTCCAGCCGCCGGGGACAGTCGCGAAATCATGACTGGCGGTGTTCTGAAAGCCGCCGGACACCGTGGCCATTTGTCTCGAGGCGCGGTTTTGTGAACCACCGCCAACGGTCGTGAAATCAGAGCTGGCCTGGTTGTCGCTGCCGCCGGAAACGGTGGCAGACAGACCAGAGGCCATATTGCCGCTGCCACCACCCACTGTGGAGGCTTCCGCCGAAGCCTGATTATTCTGGCCTCCGCCCACGCTGGCCTGAGCGCCACCGACCGTATTCTCGCGACCGCCGGATAGCACGCTGAAGTCGGCAATTGCCTGGTTGTCAAAACCCCCGCCGACAACACTGAACTCGCCGCTGGCGATGTTGGGACGGTTGGTTGCACCACCCCCGGAAACAGTACTGCCTGTTCCTGTCGCCTGGTTTCTGTTGCCGCCAGCGACGGTACTGTAGTCTTCGGATGCCGTATTGAATGCACCGCCCCCGACCGAACTCGACACTCCTGAAGCCTGGTTGGCTCGCCCCCCGGAGACCGTGGAGCTGATGCCCTCCACCTGGTTTTCCGTGCCGCCGCCGATGGTGGAATTGGAACCTTGAGCAAAATTGAACGAGCCTCCGCTGATCACAGACTGGAAAGCGTCAATCTGGTTTGTTCGTCCGCCGGCAATAACGTTGAAGTTACCTTCCACATCATTGCTGGATTCCAGGGCGCCACCGGATAGCACCGCACTACCGTAGCCGGCCACACTGTTCGACGCGTGTCCGACAACCAGATTGGGCGAGGTTTGCGGCAAGCCCGTGACCGGCTGAAACCGGAAACGCTGGCCGTTGACCAGGTATTCGACCGCGCCACTGCCATCAACACTCCAAGGCCCGGAACCGCCGCCGCTCATCACATGCAATGCCAACGGTACCGCCCGAATAGCCTGGCGCGGGGCCAGCACAATGCCGTTGACCTGCACTTCCAGGTAGCGGCTACTGCCGTCAAACACACCGGCTCCGAAGTCCAGATCGACCTGGAACAAGCCGTCCTGCACCGGCCAGTTTGGCCGAAGGAGAACCGGGCCGACCTGGCTGCCGCCGGTAGCCTGATTGAACAGGCGAAACTGCAGGTTGGCCGTGCCACTAAACGGCAGGTCGTTAGACCGCAGCTGCCCCTGGTAGCTGATCTCGCTGCCCTGCGCTTGCGCAACAGCGAGCAACAACAGCGCCAGAACGATAAACGCACCTCGATGCACGGTTGGCAAACGGTCTGCCGGATGGGTATGACCAATAGGCTTCATTAGCCCGCCTCTGTAGGTTCGATTGATGGGTCCAGAATGCGCTCTCGGCTCCTCAGAAACTTGAAATTGCTGTGAGAAAACGATGAAAACTTCAGCTCCTGGCCAACGACACGCTCCCTCGCCTGGTCCCGGGTGAGTTCGTCTGTGCCCACCTGCGGTCCTGCTCTCGCCGCCAAGCCACTTGCTCTTCTGCCTGGCGCCTCGAATCAGTCAGAAGGAACCTTGCGTCGGCGCCGTTTGGGGGCTTCCTGCGGCTTGGCAGGCTGACTGTCTTCCAGGGCAAACGCCGGCAGCGCTCTGACTTCAAGCTCGGCGCGGAACAGCTCAGCCTGTTCAAACTTGAACAGCCGGGTGAACAGCACCTCTGGCACATGCTGGCGGCGAATGTTGTAGCGCTCGACGCTGTTGTTATAGCCCTCGCGCATCAGTGCCACTTCGTTTTCCAGCGCGACCAGTTGGTGCATCAGCTGGCTGCTGAGGCTGTCGGCCTTCAGCTCGGGATAGGACTCACGCAGCATGCTCATGCGGCCCAGCAGGAGCTGCTCTGCCATGAGTATCTGGCCAGCGGTTTCAAGGTCGGGATCATAACGGCCGGTCAGGCTGCGCAGTTCGGTCAGCCTGGTTTGCAGTTCGCGCTCGTGCTGCAGGTAGCTTTTAAGCAACTTCTCCAGATTCGGCAGCAGTTCGGCACGCTTCTGCAGCGAGACCTGGATATTCGACCAGGCCCGGCGCACACGCTGGCGCAGTGCGACCAGGTCGTTGTACATCAGAATCGCCAGGAACAGCGCCAGATAAATGATCGGCACCAGCGCGGCGGCCAGGAAACCCGCA
>SKQI01000266.1 GCA_007119095.1 Wenzhouxiangella sp.
CAGTACCAGGCCGACCAGCTGGCGCGGCACGCCGGCAGCCTTTTGGGCTTCCAAGGCCTGGCGACCGATGAAATCACGCTCGGGCGGGTCGAAGGCGACGGTCCAGGCCAGGTTCGATTCCAGCGGGCTGGTGCTGGTGTCCATATCCTGGCCATACAGGTTCAGTCCAGCCTCCAGGCGCAGGCTATCGCGCGCGCCAAGACCACAGGGCTGAACGCCGGCCTTGATCAGCCGGTTCCAGAAGTCTTCAGCCAGCTCGGCCGGCAGCAGCACTTCGAAACCGTCTTCGCCGGTGTAACCGGTGCGGGCAATGAAGTAGTCGCCATGGCTGGTAGCGCGAAAGGGTTTGAGTGATTCAGCACTCTGGGCACCCAGCAGTTCGATCACTTTTTCGCGCGCGGCTGGTCCTTGCACGGCGATCATGGCCAGGTCGTCGCGCTCGGTAATTTCTATGGCAAAGCCTTCGGCCTGACTGCGCATCCAGTCCAGATCAACCACGCGGGTGGCGGCATTGACCACGGTGCGATAGAAGGTCGGCTCCAGAAAATAGGTGATCAGATCGTCAATCACCCCACCCTGCTCGTTGAGCATGCAGCCGTACAGCGCCTGGCCGGCCTCTTTCAAACGGGCAACATCATTGGCCAGCAGCCGCCGCAGGTACGGGCCGGCGTCTTCGCCCTGGATATCGACCACGGTCATGTGCGAGACATCGAACATGCCGGCCGCCTTGCGCACGGCATGATGCTCATCCATCTGCGAGCCATAGTTGATCGGCAGCGACCAGCCGGCGAAATCGACCAGTTTGCCGCCAGCGGAGATGTGGGCGTTGTACAGGGGGGTTTGGTTGGACATTGGCTGGCTTAGATTGGAAGGAAGATTGATTTTATCGGTTTCCGCTTTCCGGGTTCCGGTTTCCGGAAAAGCTTCGGTCCGGTTTTCCGGAAACCGAAACCCGGAAACCGAGCTACCGAATCAACGTCGCCCGCCGAATCAGAACGATCACCGGAATCGCCCCCAGCACCACCAACACCAACGACGGCAGGGCCGCCATCTGCCACTGGCCCTCAACGGTCAGGTCGTAAATTCTGACGGCCAGGGTTTCCCAGCCGAACGGCCTGAGCATCAGGGTAGCGGGCAGTTCCTTGGCAACTTCAACCAGGGCAAGCAGGAAGGCCGTGATCAATCCCGGCCAGAGCAGCGGCAGGTTCACCCGCCACAGCCGCTGCCAGCGCGATACGCCGAGACTGCGAGCAACCTCGACGTACTCTGGGCGGATGCGACTGGCAACGCTGTCCAGTGGGCCCCAGGCGACGCGAACGAAGCGGATCAGGTAGGCCAGGACAAGGGCCAGCAAGCCACCGGCCAGGGCAGTGCCGACGGCCTGATCGAAACGAATGAAGGCCAGCATGATGGCGACGGCCAGTACCGTGCCGGGAATGGCGTAGCCCAGCGCCGCCAATTCCCCGAACAGAACGAATCGACGCTTTGCCTTGTGCATGGCAAACAGCATCAGCAGGCCGCCAGCCAGCACGGTGACGGCACCGACCAGGCCCAGCAGCATGGTGTTGCCAATCACTCTTGGCATGGTGCCGCTGGTGATCTGGCCCAGGTTTGGCCATGCCCAGGCCAGCAACTGGACCAGCGGAACAACGACGGCCAGCAACACCACCAGGCCCTGAATGCCAGTGGCCAACCAGGCCCGACTGCCCTGCAGACGAATACGGTGACCGCTGGGGCGCTTGTCGGCCTGGCGCGGGCGCTGGTCGCGGCTGTAGCGCTCGGCCAGCAACAGCACCAGGATGAACAGCATCAGTATCGAGGCCAACTGAACGGCCGCGGTCAGATTGAACATGCCGAACCAGGTTCGGTAGACCGCGGTGGTGAAGGTTTCATAGCCGTAAATAGACACCGCACCGAAGTCTGCCAGGGTTTCCATCAAGGCCAGGGTCAGACCCGCCACTACGGCCGGTCGAGCCATCGGCAGAACGATGCGCAAAAATGTCTGGTAAGGCCCCACGCCCAGACTGCGGCCGGCTTCAAACGCCGTCAGACCGCCACTGACAAAAGAGGCCCGGGCCAGCAGGTACACATAGGGATAAAAGGCCAGGGTCAGGATGAACAGTACGCCGCCTGGCCGGCTGAGCATTTCCAGCAGCCATGGGCCGCTACCAAACCAACCGCGCCAGGCACTCTGCAGCGGGCCACTGAAATCGACCACGCCCAGGTAGATGAAGGCCAGCACATAGGTCGGGAAAGCAAGCGGCAGAACCAGCATGGGGTCCAGCCAGCGGCGCCCCGGATATTCACAGCAGGCCGACAGCCAGGCCAGGCCGACACCGAGCACGGTGACGCCGGTTCCAACCACCAGCAGCATCAGCAGCGTGTGGCCAACCAGCAGCGGCAGAATGTGGGCACGCAAGTGCGCCCAGATGTCCGGCTGCGGCTGCAGCCAGCTGACTGCCAGCATCAACAGCGGCAGCCCGACCAGAAACAGCAGCGGCAGCAGCGCCCAGTGACGTCCCGGGCGCTTCAGGCCATAGGTTGATATCCGGGTTTCAGCGGTAGCCGGCACGATCCATCAGCCGTACCGCCTGGGACTGGCGCTGGCCGGCCACAACCAACGGCGTATCGTCGGCGCGGAACTCGCCCCAGCCGCGGATCAAGTCGGCAGCCGGCACCGTCGGACTGGCCGGAAACTCATGGTTGCGCTCGGCAAACTCGCCCTGAGCCTGGTCAGACGCCAGCCATTCGATCAAGGCCTGCCCCTGACCAGGCCGCGGCGCATGCCGGGTAACGCCGGCACCGGAAATATTGACGTGTACCCCGGTGGTGTCCTGGTTGGGCCAGAACACAGTGACAGGGTAATCCGGGTCTTCACTTTCCAAACGGGCAAGATAATAAGTGTTGACAATGGCGACATCGCAACGTCCGGCCGCAACCGCTTCGATGGTTTGGGTATCGGACGCATAGGGATTGGTCGCCAAATTGGCGACCCAACCGCGCACGATATCTTCCGTGCGTGCTTCGCCGTGATGCTCAATCATCAGTGCCACCAGCGACTGGTTGTAAACCTTGCGCGAACTGCGCAGGCACAGCCGCCCCTGCCAGCGCGGGTCGGCCAGATCTTCATAGGTAGACAGCTCATCGGGATCCACTCGATCCCGGTGATAGACAATCACCCGCGCCCGCTGCGACAAACCGAACCACTGACCCCGTTCATCGCGCAGCGAGGCTGGTATGGCTTCGACCAACGCTTCGCTGTCGATGGCGCTCAGCAGCCCGCGGTCAGCAGCGTGCCAGAGGTTGCCAGCATCCACAGTGATGAACACATCAGCACTCGTGCGCGCACCTTCTGCGGCAAGACGTTCAATCAGAGAAGCTTCATTGTCGCTGGTAAAGTCCACCTGTACGCCCGTTGCGGCGGTATAGCGCTGGAACAGCGGCTCGATCAGGTGCGGCTGGCGCGACGTGTAAACGACGACACGCGCCTCGCCGTTGTCCACAGCACCTCCTGGAGCCGCATCGTTTTGCGGCTCACAGGCGACAAGAAACGTCAGGACAAGCCCAACAGCGAGAACTCTCATCATTAGCAAAATCGAAAAAGGACGACGAGTAGTTTATCGATAATGATTTGCATTTGCAAGCAGATTGCCGACCACTGTCAACACGCTTCCAGACGGTCCTGGAAAATGCGACCGCCCAGCGGAGCCGAGGCCGGCGCGGGCACCTCCACTGCAATCGAGCCGGGTTCACGACATCCGGGCACGGTCAGCAATGCACCACCATCATCGGCCGGGGCAGCATCAGTCAGCACCTCGAAGTTATAGAGGGTAAACCACGGCAATATTTCGCCAGCCTGACCTTGGAATTCGATCTGGTTGCCGCTTCGGCTTGCCGTCCACGGATTGGCAAGCACGTCGGGCGGGCCACCCATCCAGACATCAATCAACTCCGCTTCTGCCGGCAGGGCAATGGTGAATGACTCGATGCCGCGGTCAAAGTCAAAGTTCATCACCGCATAGCGATAGCGCCAGAGACCGTCATCAACTTCCTCGGCCCGACCGAGAACCCGCAGGTGACCTTGCGGCATGTTGTTGGGATAAGGCTCATCCGGCGTCAACGAGGGCACCGTGATAACACGGTGCACTGACATGGGATCGCGACTGTCCTCCGACACCCAGTGACTGATGGGGGAACCCTGTTGAAACGGTCCCGGGCCGAAGGTGTAGCCGCCGTGTCCGCCGGGCGAAGGATTAACCTGGCGAAAGCCCATGGTGTTCCAGATATCAACATCAAATTGAACGACATACCAGGCATCAACGAAATACTCGGCGCCTTCATCGCCGTGGTTGAGTTCCTGCGGATCAACCAGCAAACGATGCTCCCAATCACCGGCATTACCCGTCTGATCACCGGTACAAGCTGGATCAAAATAAGAACCACAGGAATCCCAGTGACCAGTCGATGGCGAGACTTCGGCGCGAGGGGCCTGATAAAGCCCCAGGTCATTGGTCCCAGCCGCATAGACATCCAGACAACCCGGCCATAGGACGTGCCCCCGGTAAGCCAGGGGGACATGGCCATCGCAGTTGAGCTCACAGCTATTGTTGATTGTGTAGAAAGCATGCTTCGCGCCCGAAGCCGCCAGCTGTTCGATACGCCCATTCATGATCCGATACAGGTTCCACACCAGGTACGGATGTTGGTCACGGGGCTCAAACGGATAGAAAGACGCATCGGCCGGCACGAACTGACGGAACCAGGGCACGTCGGCCTCACCAAAATTTCTCAGCGTAGCCGACGGTGCGATTTTCAATTTGCCGGTTGACGGCTCGAAGCCCTGGCCAACCACCGAGCCTATGTTGGTCAAAACCACATCCACCTCATGACCATCCTGTGGCCAGAGCGGGCGGTCGTCGCAGGACAGCCCACGACCACTGAAGTCCATGCCCCGACCGGAAACATCCGCGCCGGGCGGCACTTCAAGCGCAAGATCCAGCCGCAACATTCCAATCGGCATTTCTGCCAACTCTGGCCGCTCCAGCAATTCCGCAAATGTGGCGGTGGCGGTAATTTCGGCATTGCGAAACGTCACTTCACCCCGGTCCGGGTCGGCTAGCAGATGAATATGGGTGATGTTGGCCAGATGTCGGCCTGACTTGTCGAACATCTGCAGCACCGGCACGCGAAACTGTTCAGCCGGTACCAGGCGCAGGTCGCTCAACGACAACACCTGATCGCCATGGTGCAGGGAAAGATCCGTGGACAGTCGTAGCTCGCCACCGCTGAAACCTTCGAAGTTCCCCCAGGGCATGAACAGCCAAAGCAGTGAGGCTTCAAGCGCGAAGCCGGCGCGCACTCGCTGCCGCAGCGGCCGACCGGCCTGGTGAACCTCGACCCCGAAATCCGGCAGATAGTCACCACGCAGCTCCATTTCGCCGGTACCGGCTCCGGTTGGCCATGCGGCAGTGGGCTCGGGCACCCAGTCTGCAGCGGAAGACCAGGCCAGTCCAGAGGCGGCAGCAAGGAAGATCAGGGTGCAGATTCTGTTCAACATGGAGTCGGGCACTCGAAAAGCTTTAGGTTGGAAGTGTAACCATTCCCCGTGTGGACTGCTCGAGCCAGTCCATCAGCCTGGCGCTGATCAGCGCTTGCTGCCTGCCGCAACAGGCTGGCCGAATGGCGTCGTTGCTGGCATCATCCCGACCATGAAGTTCCTCACCGAGCTATTCCATGCCCTGATCCACGCGGCCCGCAACCTGCTGCCCATCGTGCTGGTGGTGGGCGTGTTCCAGTTCCTGGTCTTGCAGCAGACGCCGGAAGGAATGGGCTCGATGGTGGTTGGCCTGCTGATCGTGGTGCTGGGTGTGGCTCTGTTTCTGCAAGGCCTGGAGATGGGGATATTTCCAGTCGGCAAGAACCTGTCGGATGAGTTTGCCGCCAAGGGCTCCCTGCCCTGGCTGATGATTTTCGGCTTCTGCATGGGCTTTGGCGCGGTGATCGCCGAGCCAGCCCTGATTGCCGTGGCCGAGCAGGCCGAGCTGATCAGCCAGGGCCGGGTCGACCCGCTGGTCCTGCGCTTCCTGGTTGCCGCCTCCGTCGGGCTGGTGGTGGCCGTCGGCGTGCTCAGGATCATTCTCGGCCTGCCGCTGCACTGGATGATGATTGGCGGCTACCTGGTCGTGGTGATCGTCACTTTTTTTGCCCCGCCGGAGATCGTTGGCCTGGCCTACGATTCCGGTGGCGTGACCACCAACATCGTCACCGTGCCGCTGGTCGCCGCCTTGGGGTTAGGTCTGGCCGCATCGATTCGCGGTCGCAATCCCCTGATCGACGGCTTCGGTCTGGTGGCGCTGGCGGTGATGGTGCCGATGATCACCGTCCAGCTCTACGGTATTGTCGTGTTCGGCTTCGGCGAGGCTGATGCCGGCGGTTCAACCGAGGAAATCCTGGCCCATATGGAAGCTCAGGCCGAAGCCACGGTGCCAACCACCGCCACCGGGCTGCTTGGCGATCTGGCCGGCATGGTCAGAGACGTACTGCCGATGATCGCCGTGATTCTGGTGTTCCAGTTCCTGGTCATTCGCAAGCGCATTCCGCGCTTGCCGATGGTGGTATTCGGCTTTGTGCTGGTGATTGTCGGCCTGTATGCCTTTGTCGTCGGCCTCAAGATGGGGCTGTTCCCGATCGGCGAGCGCATGGCCGAACAGTTGATTGCACATGACCGGCTGCTGTTTTTGTACTTGTTCGCCTTCGCGATTGGTTTCGCGACAACCATGGCCGAGCCGGCCCTGATTGCCATCGGCAAAAAGGCCGAGGAAGCCGCGCGCGGCCGCATTCACGGCCAGGCCATTCGCATCCTGGTCGCGATTGGCGTGGCCATCGGCATTACCATCGGCGTCCACCGCATCATTGCCGGGGATTCGATTCACTATTACATCATCGGCGGCTACAGCCTGGTCATTCTGCTGACCTTCCTGGCGCCGCGCTACATCATTGCCCTGGCCTACGACCTTGGCGGCGTCACCACCTCCGAGGTGACCGTGCCCCTGATCACGGCTTTGGGCATTGGATTGGCCACCCATATCGAGGGCCGTAATATCATGATCGATGGCTTCGGCCTGATCGCCTTTGCCTCCATTTTTCCGATCGTGACCGTGATGCTGTACGCGATCGTGATGGAGCGAATCGCCAACCAACGAGGTAAAACAAGATGAAATTCTCCGTACTCGTGGCCATCCTCGCCGAGGAAATGGAGGACAAGGCCATCGACATCGCCCGCGAGGCCGGCGCCGGCGCGGTCACTCTCCTATCTGCTCGCGGCATTACCGGCGATGAGAAAAAGACCTTCTTCGGCCTGACCTACGAAGGCTCCCAGTCGGTGCTGGTGTTCGTGCTGGAAAAGAAACTGTCCTTGCACATCCTCAAGGCGCTGACCCGCGAACTGAACCTGGATGATGACCCGCGCGGCATCACCTTCACCATCCCGCTGGAACACCTGGGCGGCATCGGCACGCGCGAAATCGACCAGTTCACCCGCCAAATCGAGGACGAAATCTGATGAGCAACGAAGACTCCCGCAAGCTGGTCGAGGACCTGATGGTCAAGGACGTGGTGACCATCTCCTGCATGGCGTCCCTGCGCGAAGCGATGGAAAAGATGCGCAAGCACGGGGTCAAATCGCTGGTGGTCGAAAAACGCCATGACAGCGACGCCTGGGGCATGGTGACCTACACCACGGTAC
>SKQI01000283.1 GCA_007119095.1 Wenzhouxiangella sp.
CCGAGGAGTTTCGGTTTCTGGGCAGCATCGGCCGCGGTTTCCGGGCACCGAACTTCAACCAGCTGTTCTCACCCGGCTTTTTCGGGGCCTTTGCCGGCAATCCGGATCTGGACCCGGAAACGAGCTGGTCGACCGAACTGGGCGTTCAGTGGTTGCCCGCGCCGGGACAGCGGGCGCGCCTGTCTTTGTTCGAGAATCGTATTGACGACTTGATCGACTTCGCCGGCGTTGATTTCCAGGCCATCAACATTCGCAAGTCGCGGATTCGCGGCATTGAGTTTCAATACGGCCTGCAGCTGCAGGACTGGCGCGGCGATCTGCAGCTGACCTGGCAGGATCCGGAAGACCGCGATAGCGGCCAGGACTTGCTGCGCCGGGCCCGTGAGAAGGGCAGCCTGAGCCTGGATCGCATGCTCGCCAACGGTGCCTGGCTGGGTGCCGAGCTGGTCCACGTCGGCTCGCGCTTCGACGTCGGCCAGGCCGAACTGCCTTCTCACACCCTGGTCAACCTGCGCGCCGGCTGGCCGCTGGGCCAGGACCTGCGCCTGGAAGGACGGGTCGAAAACCTGACTGATCGGGACTATGAGCAGCTGGTTGGCTTCAACACCCACCGTCGCTCGCTGTTCGTGGCCCTGTCCTGGAACCGATAGAACCCAACGGGCCTAGCCAGTCCGAGCCAGTTGCAGCACCGGCGCGAACATCACCATCAGGATGAAAATGGCCAGCCCAAGGTAAACCAGCGTTCGTACGGGCTGGCGTCGGGCCAGAGACCACAGCGTCTCGGCCCGACCTTCCTGGCGCGCCTGGGCATGCTCGGCGCGTGAGCGCTGGAGCCGCTGGGCCTGGTATTCATCCAGCAGCGAACGGGCGCGGGCGTAGTCCGGCTCGTTGCGCAGCCAGATCCCGCCCGCGGTAATGCCGAAAGGGCCCACCGGCGTTCGATAGTGGGCAATATTGTGCTCGGCCATCAGGGCTTCGACCTCTTCGGCCTCGTCCTCGGGCACGTTGCGCAAATTCATCAAGAGGCGCGGCATCGATCAGTCCGCGCTCGCCCGTTCTTGTTCCAGCAGGGCGGGGCCGGAGCCAAAATCAATCGGCGACTGGGCGGCCAGCCAGGCCAGCACGGCGTAAGCTGCAGCGTTTTGGGCCAGATCGTCGGGGTCAATCTTGTCCAGGGTGTCGTTTTCGGTATGGTGATAGTCAAAATAGGTCGTTCCATCCTGGCGCAGATCGACCACGGCCAGGCCATGCGGCAGCGACGGCAGGAAATCCGGGCCACCGGATGCCTGGCGTCGGCCCAGCGCAATGCCCAGCGGTTCCAGCTCGCGCTGGATGGCCTTGATCACCGGCCAGGCCTCGTCAACCACGCGCGCGCCGATTTCGTACACCGGGCCGGCCCCAAAATCCGACTCGGCACCCAGCTGCAGGTTCTCGAAGTTTTCATGGTGCTTTTCAGCCCAGGCGCGGCCGCCCCACAGGCCAATCTCCTCGGCAGCAAAAAAGATCAGGTGGATGGAACGATCGGGCCGTTGTTCCAGGTCCAGGATCAGGCGCCCGGCCTCGGTAATGATCGCAATACCGGCCCCGTCATCCAGCGCACCCGTGCCCACGTCCCAGGAATCGAGGTGGGCACCCAGGGCGACGATTTTTTCTGGATATTTTGCCCCGGTGATCTCGGCGATGACATTGTGGCTGGTGTAGGCCTCGGTCTTCTGGGCGTCGATTTCCATCTGCAGGCGAACCGGCTCGCCGAGACCGACCAGGCGCTCGAGCTGGTCGGCATCCGGGTTGGAAATCGCCGCGGCCGGCAGCCGGCGCTGGCCCAAATCGAAGCGCATGCCGCCGGTGTGTGCAAAGCGGTTGGTCGACGTGCCGATCGAGCGGATGATCACGCCCACGGCACCCTTCTCGGCCGCGACAATCGCGCCACGGGCCCTGGCCTGCACGGCCGGGCCGTAACTGGAGCCGTCACGGCTGCGTTCCATGCGGTTGCGAATGAACACGATGCGGCCTTCCACATCTTCGGGCTCAGCGGCGATCAGCGCGTCGAGGTCGTCAAGCATCACCACCTCGGCCTCGATACCGCCTTCCGGAGTCGCCGGCGAATAGCCGATGGCAAGGGCTTCCATGCGCTGCTCTACCGGGGAGGTGACCCGCACCCGCTCGAAGTTGCGCGACCAGGTCGGGAAAGTCACCGGTTCTTTCCAGACCCGGTCAAAGCCCAGATCGTTGAGCAGGTCCACAGCCCAGGCCACGGCGCGCGCATCGTCCTCGGTACCGGCCAGGCGCGGCCCGATCCGGGTGGTCAGGTCCTCGACCACGTCGAATCCACCGTCACGACTCATGGCCAGTTCACGAAGTTCACGGGCGATCTCCAAATCGCGCTCGTTGAACAAATCGGCGGCCCGAGTCTCCATCGACAGGGCAATGATCAGCAGGGCAGAGAGAATCAGTCTCATCATATCTCCAGGTAGCATGGAATCACCCGACAAACCAGGCGCTTGCCGGGATTTCGTTTATTGGTCCGCTGCCGGTAGCAGGGGCTCGAAATGTTTCAGCGCACGCGTGTAGACGCGGCGCTTGAAGGTGATGACGTGGCGGGCCGGGTACCAGAAATCCACCCAGCGGTATTCGTCAAACTCCGGTTTATCGCAGGCATCGAGGCAAAACGCCTCATCGTCGGCCAGAAAATGCAGCAGAAACCACACCTGCTTCTGGCCGATACACATGGGTTTTTGATGACGACGGCGAAAGCGACGGGGCAGCCGATAGCGCAGCCAGCCGGGCGTAGACGCCAGCACGCGCACATGATCGCTGTTCAGGCCGGTTTCCTCGGCCAGTTCACGATACATCGCCTCAAGCGGCGTTTCATCAGTATTCATGCCGCCTTGCGGGAACTGCCAACCATCCTGGCCGGCCCGGCGCGCCCAAAACACGCGCCCGTCATTCCGCGCCAGAACGATCCCCACATTCGGGCGGAAACCGTCCGGATCTATCATCGCTATAGTTCAGGCACCGGCTTATGATACCGTGCCGCAAATTCATCAACTGCCTCAAATGTTAATCAATTCAGGCCCTTCTTGCCAGTGATACCGGCCAAGCTGCCTCGTTTATTGCTATGGATCGTGCTGGTACTTTCCGTGCCGCTCAGCCTGCTGCTGGCCGCCAGCGCCGGCAGCACCGGTTGGCATTGGCCGTGGGCGCTGGATGAAACCATGCAGCGGGTGGTGCTGGAGCTGCGCCTGCCTCGGGCGATCGCCGCGCTGGTCGTCGGCAGCCTGCTGGCGCTGGCCGGGTGCCTGATGCAGGTGCTGTTGCGCAACCCACTGGCCGACCCCTACGTGCTCGGCCTGTCCGGCGGCGCGGCCGCTTTTGCCCTGGCCGGGATGATGTTCGGGCTGACCTTCATTCCTGTGCCCTTACTCGCCTTCTGCGGCGCCCTGCTCAGCCTGCTGGTGGTGTTCGTGCTGGCCCGGGGTCGCGGTCCCTGGAGCACTACCCGGATACTGCTGACCGGCGTGGTCGTGGCCGCAGGATGGGGCGCGCTGATTTCGCTGATGCTGGCCACCGGCCCGGATGCCAGCCTGCGCAGCATGCTGTTCTGGCTGATGGGCGATTTGAGCCACGCCCGCCTGTCGGCCTGGTGGCTGCTGCCGCTGACCGCCGGGCTCGCCCTGCTTTGGCTGCGCGCTCGCAGCCTGAACGTGATGAGCGCCGGCGCGTTGCAGGCCGCCCTGCTTGGCGAATCCAGCCAGGCACGGTTCTGGGAAATCTACCTGGTCGCATCGCTGCTGACCGGACTGGCCGTATCCATGGCCGGCGCCATCGGTTTTGTCGGGCTGATCATTCCGCACCTGATGCGCCTGCTTGTCGGCAGCGACCACCGCCGCCTACTGCCGGCTGCGGCCCTGTTCGGCGGCAGTTTTCTTGTTCTGGCGGACACCCTGGCCCGCACCGTCCTGGCACCGCGCCAGCTCCCCGTCGGGGTACTGACCGCCCTCATCGGCGTGCCGCTGTTTCTGCTGCTGCTCAACCGTGCGGTGAGGATACGCTGATGGCCTTACTCAGCACCCGGGACTTATCCGTGCAGATCGGCGATGTGGTCGTCGTCGAAAGCTTGAGCATAGAGGTTGCCCCTGGCCAGTTCTGGGGCCTGCTTGGGCCGAACGGCGTCGGCAAGACTACCTTGCTGAAAACCCTGGCCGGAGTCCATCCCGCCTGCTCAGGCGAAGTGCTGCTGGACGGCAAGACGCTGAGCACCTTGAAACGGCGCAGCGTTGCCCGGCGCCTGGGCATGCTGCCGCAGCATACCCGGTATGTTTTTGAAGCCTCGTGCGAGCAGACCGCACTGGTCGGCCGCCACCCACACCTGCGCGCATGGGACCGGGAAAGCGAGGCCGATAGGGCCAGGGCCCGGCAGGCACTGGCATCACTGGGACTTGAAAAATTGGCAGAGCGCAGCTGCATGAACCTGTCCGGCGGCGAATCCAGGCGCCTGGCCCTGGCCACGGTGCTTGTTCAAGACCCGGCCGTGATGCTGCTGGACGAACCCACCAATCACCTTGACCCGGCCAACCAGGTCACCATCCTGGACGTGCTCGGGCGCCAGGTCAGGGGCCACGACAAGGCTGCCGTGATGGCGCTGCACGAGGTCAACCTGGCCACCTGCTATTGCACGCATGTTTTGCTGCTGTACGGCAACGGCGAGTATGAGGCCGGGCCGACCGATCAGCTACTGGACGAGCAGCGGCTCAGCCGCCTGTATCAGTGCAAGATGCGACTGGTCGACGACGGCAGCCAGCGGGTGTTTGCCGTGGCCGGTCAATCCTGAGTCCGGCACACCAGCAAGCTATGGCCCTGGCCGATGTGCTCATGCTCGCTTTCCAGCGCCAGCCCGGCCTGGTCCAGCAGGGGCAAGAGCTGGTCGCGGCGATAGAAGCGGCTGTTGCCGGTGGCCATGGCGGTGAAGTACAGGGAAATGGCGTTCAGGCTGTAGCGGGCGGCATCGTGAACCTGCACATCGGGAAACAGCTCGATGATGTAAAGGCGTGTTTCCGGGCCCATTGCCGCCACGGCCCGATTCAGTATCGAGACAATCTCGGGCTCTGAAAAACAGGCCAGCAGCTGGCTCATGACCATGGCATCGGCCTCGGCCGGCAGTTCCAGAGCGGGATCCAGCAATTGGGCCGGGTGGAGCCTGATCCGATCGGCAAAGCCCTCCTCACTCAAGCGCTGATGGGCCAACGCCAGCACATCGGGCAGGTCAACCAGGGTCATCTGCACGTCGGGATCATGGCGCAAGACGCGCGCGGCCAGGTTGCCGGTATTGGCACCAACGTCGACCACCTGAGCCGGCTGGCGCTCGAAAATACGCGGCACCAGGGCTTCAAACGCGCGTTCCGAGAAGAACTGGTCAAATCGAAACCAGCTTTTGGCCGCCGGGTCCTTGAGCTCGGCCAGACCTTCGTACAGCGTCGCCCAGCGACCGAAATGCGCCAGACCGGCAGGCCGTTCTTCGGCCAGGGCCTCTGGCAGACGGGCCATGCCGTGGTAGGCAAAATCGCGGGTGAAATCCATGTTGACCCGGGTCAACTCATCGTTGAGCAGCACGCTGCCCAGGGCGGCCAGGGCCAGGCGCTCGCCGTTGCGCTCGATCAGACCGATATCGAGGGCAAAGTCGGTCAGCACCGACACCGCGTAAGCGCTCAGACCACTGGCCTTGACCAGGTCCTCCTCTCTCAAGCCCTCGGCACCCGCGCGTTCCAGCGCATCCAGCAGGCCCTGGTCACGCATGGCAATGGCCGCCCAAAAGGCAAACGGCGCAAACGCCAGGCTCTGGGCAGCCGCCCGGGCCTGGCCGGTGGGCAGACGGGTTCTCTTTTTTTTAATCATTGACGATCGCCGGGCTGTCTGGGCATTGGTAGTTTCTACTTTCGCGGTCGCAGTATAAGAAATCCTGGGCTTCTTGCTGCAGGGATCGTGGTCTGAATTCACCAATCAGTCTTCGCCGGGGCTGATTCTGGCTCAGGTCTTGTCCGAACTCGGCCGATGGACTCAGCATTGGCCCCGGCCACACGCACAGCCGGTTTCCGGAAAAGGGCTTCTTGCCTGCGGCAAACCGCCCTCTTCCTCCAACCTGTGCTGGGCCGGGCTACGGGGTCCTACCGCGCGCTCGGAGCGTTTATCAGCATGGGCCTACAAGGCTTGAACGCTGGTATAGGCGGCGTTAGCACCACAATTGACGTCGGATGCGCTATGGTGAAACGCATGGATTTCAGCGATTACACAGCCGGTGAGTTCCATGATGAGCTGATCGGCAAAGGCGGGCGGCCGCGCGCAGCGGCCCGGGCGCTTTGGAAGTACCTGAAAAGCCTGGATGCTGACGAGCTCAATGAGCGGCGCAGCGCCTGCGAGGTGGCGGCCATGGTCGCCGGTATTACCTTTCGCGTGTATTTCGAAGACACCGGCGTTGACCGGGCAATGCCGTTTGATCTGATTCCGCGGGTGATTGCGCTGCGCGAATGGGAGCAGATCGAGGCCGGGCTGAAACAGCGCGTGCGGGCGCTGAATCTGTTCATCGATGATCTGTACAACGACCAGCGCATCATCAAGGATGGCATATTCCCGGCCGAGCTGCTGACCGGCTCGGTCAATTTCCGCAAGCAGTGCCGGGGGTTTTCGCCACCGCTGGGAATCTGGGCCCATATTTGCGGCTCGGATCTGGTGCGCGATGCCGAGGGCACCATGTACGTGCTCGAAGACAACCTGCGCATCCCATCGGGCGTTTCCTACATGCTTGAGAACCGGCAGGTGATGAAGCGAGTCTTTCCCGAACTGTTTGAAGACTCCGGCATTCAGCCCATTGACGACTATCCTTCGCAGCTATACGACACCCTGGCCTCGCTGTCGCCGCGACCGGCCGATTACCCAAGCGTCGTCGTACTGACCCCCGGCATGTACAACTCGGCCTATTTCGAGCACGCTTACCTTGCCCAACAAATGGGCGTGGAGCTGGTCGAAGGCCGCGACCTGGTGGTCGATGAGAACGATGATGTGTTCATGCGCACCATTTCCGGCCTGGAGCCGGTGGATGTGATCTATCGGCGCATCGACGATGATTTTCTCGACCCGGAAGCCTTCCGCGAGGACTCCCTGCTTGGCGTGCCCGGCCTGATGCGCGCCTGGCGGGCCGGCAAGGTCGCGCTGGCCAATGCGCCAGGCGCGGGTGTGGCCGATGACAAGGTGGTTTATTCCTGGGTGCCCGACATCATTCGCTACTACTTGAGCGAAGAGCCGATGATCGAAAACGTGCCCACCTACCGTTGTGAAGACCCCGACCAGCGCGCCTGGGTGCTGGACCATCTCGACGAGCTGGTAGTCAAGCCGGCCAATGAATCCGGCGGCTACGGCATGCTGATCGGGCCGCGCTCGACCAAGCGCGAGCGCAAGGAATTCGCCAAGCTCATCCAGGCCGATCCGCGCAACTACATCGCCCAGCCGACCCTGGCCCTGTCGACCTCCCCCACCATCGTGCCGGGAGGCGTCGGGCCGCGCCATGTCGATCTGCGGCCGTTCGTGCTTTCCGGCCTGGACATGCATGTCACCAACGGCGGCCTGACCCGGGTGGCGCTGAAGGCCGGCTCGCTGGTGGTCAACTCCTCCCAGGGCGGCGGCAGCAAGGACACCTGGATCGTGGACACGGAGCGCTGA
>SKQI01000280.1 GCA_007119095.1 Wenzhouxiangella sp.
AGGCGCCATGGGCAAAGGGATTGTCAGCCAGGTCATGCGCATCGTCCAGCCGCCTGAGCGCCTGTTCGGCCAGGTCAAGCTGACCGGCACGAGTACGGACCTCGGCCAGCACCAGCGATGTTTCGATCAGGGGATCGATGGCGCCGATCTCACGATAGCGCTCGATGGCCTGCTCGAGGCGGGCAATGGCCGAGACCAGGTCGCCTTCAAGCTTGTCGAGGACGCCGAGCCGGGCCTCTACCTCGGCCGCCTGCTGACTGCTAGTGGTTTCCTCCGACAAGTTCCTGGCGCGCTCCAGCAGCTCGCGCGCCGAACTGTAGCGGCCGCTGTCGATATGCGCCGCGGCCAGGCTGGAGAGCACATAGGCCTCGTGCTGAGGCTGGGCCAGGGCGCGATAAATCAGCCGCGCCTCTTCCAGGTAGCGCTCGGCATCGGTGGGATTCATCCGCGATGCCTCGATGCCGGCCAGGTTGACCAGGCTTTGGGCGACGTGTTGGGGGTTGCCGAGTTGTCGCCTGAGCTCCAGCGCCTGGCGGTGCCAGGTCTCGGCCTGATCACGGCGACCCTGGCGCCAGGCCTGGGCACCGAGCGAGTTGGCGACCAGGGCGCGACCGGGCTGGTAGGCAATCCGGTTGTAGTGGTTGAGCGCGGCCAGGAAATGCGTCTCGGCCTGATCGACTTGACCCAGGTTGGAACGGACGATGGCCAGGTTGAGATGGGCATTGCCCGTATCCAGCGGATGCCCGGCCTGCTCGCTGCCGGCAAGCATCCGTTCCAGTGCTTCTGCGGCCAGATCAAGCTGACCCCGCCGCCAATGGTTGAGTGCGCGCTGGTTGGCAACCAGCCGGGTCAGTCGCAACGGTTGCTGGTCAATCAATGTCTCCAGTTCGTCCAGCAAGCGATCGCTGGCGGCGACATCTCCAGTCTGCTGGCTGGTCACCGCCAGCTGGTAAATCGCCCAGGGGTGATCCGGCGCGCTGTCGACCACCAGGCGAAAGTAGTCATGCGCCCGCGCCGGCTCGCCGTCACCCAGCGCGGCCATGCCGCGGGCGAAGGTTTCCACCAGCCAGGCGTCGGCATCAGTCCATGCTTCATCGGCAGTCGTCGAGCGGCTGCCGACGAAACGACGAGCAGCACGCAAAACCAGGGCCATGGGCTCGGGGTCCACCAGGGTCAGGACATCCTGATGCCCATCCGGGCGATGGACGGTCAGCTCCAGGCGCCATTGACCATCATTCCTGATCAGGCGCCCATCGACCAGTGCTTCAGCCCCCAGCCTGGCGAGCAGCTCAGCCCTTTCAATCCCGTCCGCACCCTGGGCTGTCACCATCGAAGGCGGATAAACCACCAGCTGATCAGACCTGGCCAGCGCCACGGCCAGGAGTTCGGGCAAGGAACGCTGCAGCCAGCTCTGATCGGGGTCGACTTCCTCGGCCAACTCAAAGCTACTGGCCACGGCAATGCGTGCGATATCCGGCGCCTGGGCCGGGGTGGAAAAATACAGCGTCACCGACAAGATCAGCGCCAGCGCACATAGGGCAAGCCCGAATGCCCAGACCGTGGTTGTTGCAGGTTGCTCTGTCGGCAAAGCCGCCCCGACCGACACCGAACTCGACCGATCAGGTTCAGGTCGAGCGTCTTCGAGCGGCGCCACGAAGCGGTAGCCATAGCCGCGCACGGTAGCGATCACGCGCTGCTTATCGCCGTCATCATCCAGCGCCTTGCGGGCTTTACGCACGGTCTGCGAGATCACGGTATCGGAGATGACCCGATCGGCCCAAACCTGCTCGGCAATCTCATCGCGGGATACCGCTCGATCAGCGTGGTCTAGCAGGTAGTGAATCAGTTCAAGACTCTTGGGCTCAACCGGCAACTCCTCACCGGCGCGCAACAGCCGCCGGCCGGGCCAGTCGAGCTCGAATAGACCAAATCGGTACCGTTGCTCGCCCATCGCCAGAACCTACCGTCTCCGAATAACCTTGAATCTGCCGATGACCAGCATACCAACACTCCCAGGGCCTTGACACCCCCGGGAACAAGCTGCTAATTTCATCATCTACGAAATATTTCGTTGCTATCGCGCCACGCGAATCCAGGAGTCTTCAATGAGCAAGTTACCTGCTCCCACGCCATCGGAACTGAAAATCCTGCAATGCTTGTGGCATTCCGGCCCGGCTACTGTTCGAGCAGTCCATGAGCAACTCAACGCCGATGGTTCACTCAGCTACACCACAACGCTGAAGCAAATGCAGATCATGCATGGAAAAGGGTTGGTAAAACGCGATGACTCGCAGCGGGCGCACGTTTTTCGAGCAGCGACTGGTGAAGCAGAAACTCAACAGGCCATGCTCAACGACTTCATGAGTCGCGTCTACGAAGGGTCGGCATCTCGCCTGGTCATGCAGGCGCTGGGCATTTCTCGCCCTGCCAGTGCCTCCGAACTTGAAGAAATTGATCGATTGGTCAAAAAACTGCGGGCTGATACCCAAGACAAGAACAGCGCAAGCTGATCGCGCAAGGCTGGCACATGATGAATCTAATTGAGCAAGATCTTGTCTATTTCCTGGGGCTGACCCTGCTGCATTTCCTCTGGCAGGGTGTGCTGGTTGGTCTGGTTTACGGCCTGATTCTGCTGCTCTGGCGTCCGGTCAGTGCCAATGCCCGATATAACCTCGCCGTAGCCACCCTGCTCAGCCTGGCCGCGCTGCCGGCGCTTACGCTTGGCTGGCTGCTACAACAAGCCCAGGCTGGCCTGGCGGGAGTACCCGGCCTGGAGGCATCAGCCACGGCGCTGATCGTGAGTGACCCCGGGGGAAGCGCGGTTTCGGAGCCAATGCTCTGGATCGTGGCCGCCTGGCTGGCTGGCGTTGTTGTGCTCAGCATTCGTCTTGCCATTGGCTGGCACTTCGTTCTGCGCTTGCGTCATTCCGCGGACCATTCAGCCACGACAGCCCTGGTCACGGTGGTGGAGTCCATCCGTAGTCGTCTGGCGATCGGCCGACAAGTCATGCTGGCGGCCTCCGACAAGGTTCGCGCGCCGCTGGTCATTGGGTACCTGAAACCCTTGATTCTATTTCCGCCGGCGATGCTCAACCGCCTGTCGCTGGATCAGATCGAGATGATCCTGGCCCACGAGATGGCGCATATCCGTCGCCATGACCACCTCGTCAACCTGTTCCAGACCGTGGTTGAGACCCTGCTGTTCTATCATCCGGTTGTCGCCTGGGTTTCTCGCCACATTCGCATCGAGCGCGAAAATGCCTGCGATGACCTGGCCGTCGACATCACCGGCAATCGGCTGGGTTATGTCGAGATGCTGGCCACGCTGGAACAGATGCGGTACCCACTGCCGCGTCTGGCCTTGAGCATCCAGGATGGCCAGATACTTGGGCGTGTGCGGCGTCTGGTCGAACCCAGGCAGGCCGCTAGACAACGCGGTCTGACATTGCCTGCGGTTGCGGTGATCATCCTTGTAGCGAGCACCACGGCGTTTTATCTGGTGCCCGAAAACGAAACGAATGGGGCGGAGCCAGCCGGACCCGTCGACCCCAGCACATCCGTTGAAAATCGTGGTGATCGTGACATCGCTCCGTCCTTGAGCAGCCCGGCGCCATCAATCGATGACCCGCTGGGATGGGACTTTCCCGATCCACTACCAGCACCCGAACCCGACACCGCGCTTTCCTTCAACGCTGCGGCAGCAATCTCCACGGACCCGTTGGCTGACAATAGCGGTGACAATAGCGCCGACCCTGCCAGCGAAATCGCGCCGTCCCCGGAAAGCAACCCTTTGCCTGCAACCGCAGCCGCGACCTCGACCAGCGCCGAACCGGACAGCGCCAATGCTGCTATAGAAGAGACCGAGACGAGCGAGTCTGTCGCTGCCATTCAGACCGAGCCTCTCACTGACTCAGCGTCAACCACCGAGCCGCTTCAGCTTGCTGCTCTGCCGACCCGGGCACGGCCACAACCAGAACCACCCTCGCTGACCGAAATCGAGCTTCCCCCGATCACTGGTGGCGAACTGATCAATCGGGTCGAACCCCGGTTTCCGACGCGAGCCCGTCAGCGCCGGGCCAGCGGCCTGGTCGAGCTCGAGTTCACCGTAACGCCGGATGGACGAACCCGCGATATCCAGGTCATTGAAAATGCGCAGGACCGGTTCGGCTTTGCCCACGCGGCCAGAGAAGCCGTCAACCAATGGCAATTTGAACCCTTCCGCCAGGGCGATGAACGCCTGGCCCGTCGCGTCCGGGTAGAGATCGAATTCGATCCGGATGAAGGTTGCCTGGACGTGCTCGGTTCCAGAATTCCGCGCTGCTGATCGAAAACAACCATCGATTGGGGTCAGGTTGGAGTCAGATCAGGCTCAGGGCATGATGGTAGCCAATGCGCCGCGATGGACTTCGGGGTTGTAGTACCTCGTCTTGATACCGCTGGCCTTGAATTGATCCGGATTGGCCGGTTGCAACATACCGTTCTTGCAGGCCTGGGTAGCAGACCACCAGCCTGAGGGATAACAGGGCTGGGGAAAACCCAGGGTCTTGATGTCACTGAATCCGGCGCGCTGCATGTTGTCCCGAATGCCGGCAATCAGGTGCTGGTGCAGCAACGGCGATTCACTCTGCTGAACCAGGATGCCGCCATCGGCCAGGGCGCGATAACAGTCGGCGACAAACTCAGGGCCGAACAAGCCCTCTGCCGGGCCAATGGGATCGGTCGAGTCCACAATGATCACATCCAGCGACGCTGGCTCGGCCTGGCGTATATGGGCCAGGCCATCATCGAACAACAGTTCGGCACGCGGATCGCTATTGCTTTCGCAAAGCTCCGGAAAGTGCTTTTCAGCCAGGCGAGTGACCTGCTCGTCAATCTCGACCTGGGTGCAGCGTTCAACGTTTTGATGCCGCAACACCTCCCGGAGCGTGCCGCAGTCGCCGCCGCCGATCACCAGCACCCGTCGAGGGGCGGGATGGCTGAACAAGGTCGGGTGCGACATCATTTCGTGGTAGAGAAAGTTATCCCGCGAAGTCAGCATCACAAAGCCGTCGATGACCATCAACTTGCCCCAGTGGGTTGTCTGATAGACGTCAATGGTCTGAAAGTCTGTTTTTTCATGAGCCAGGTGCGACTCGATAGACCAGGACACACCGTATCCGGCTTCCTTGCATACCTCGGTAAACCATTTCTGATTCGTGGGCAACATGACTGACACCTGCGTTGAATTTTGATCCACATGGTACCGAAAAGCCTGCCCCGACAGTGACCAGCCTTGGCCGCGGTTACAATCGCGACCTAACATCTCGCAATTGTCGCCCATGACCGAACAGACGCTTACCCAGGCACGCCGACGCTATGCCATCGACCGCTGGTCGGAAGGCTACTTCGACATTGATGAGCAGGGACAGCTTGGCGTCAGACCCGGCGGCCCCGGACAGCCCTTCGCCGCGCTCGACGACATTGTTGCCCAGGCCCGGAAGGAAGGCCTGCGGCTACCCATGCTGCTGCGGTTTCCGCAAATTCTTGAAAACCGTGCCCGCCAGCTGATCACCGCTTTCAATGATGCCATTGAACAGGTTCAATACCAGGGCAGCTACACCGCCGTTTACCCGATCAAGGTCAACCAGCAATCCAGCGTCGTCAAAACGCTGGCCGCCGTTGACGGGCTTGGACTGGAAGTGGGCAGCAAGCCGGAGCTGATCACCGCCCTGGCCGTCGGTCGGCCGGGCACCACCATCATCTGCAACGGCTACAAGGATGCCGGTTACATCCGCCTGGCCTTGAGCGGTCTGAAGCTCGGCCTGAAACCGATCCTGGTCATCGAGAAACCCGGCGAATGGCCGCTGATTGAACGCGAGGCACGACGCCTGAACGTCGAACCGATGGTCGGCGTGCGTCTGCGACTTTCTTCCCTCGGCGTCGGCAACTGGCAAAACACCGGAGGCGAGCGAGCCAAGTTCGGGCTGGCGGCCAGCCAGGTACTGGATCTGATCGACGCCATGGGCCAGGCCGGCTGCCTGGAATGGCTTGGCCTGCTGCATTTTCACATGGGCTCACAGCTATCCAACCTGCGTGATATCCAGCGCGGCGTGCGGGAAGCTGGCCGCTATCTGACCGGGCTGGTCGAAAGCGGCGTCCAGGTTCGCTACCTGGACATCGGCGGTGGCCTGGGGGTGGATTACGAAGGCGGTGGTACGCGCAGTTTCTGCTCGATGAACTACTCCCTGGCCCAGTATGCCCATGCCATCGTCACCGGCATCGCCGAGCTCTGCCGCGAGCGTGAGCTGGACATGCCAGACCTGATTTCAGAGTCCGGCCGCGCTCTGACCGCGCACCACGCCGCGTTGATCACCAATGTCACCGCCACCGAGCGGCTGCCGCGTCAGATCGGCACGGTCAGCGACCAGGATCACAGCCTGATCCGCGGCCTGGCCGAGGTCCACGAGCTGGCCGACTCGCGCGAGCCTGAAGAGACTTTTCTCGAGGCGGAACATCTGCTTGAGGACGGTCGCAACCTGTTCCTGTACGGGGACCTGAGCCTGGCGGACCGTGCCCGGCTGGAGCCGATGTATTACGCCATTCTCGAGCGCATTGTCGGTCAGCTCGATGCCGAGCACCGTCGCCACCGCGAGCTTAGCGAACGAATTCGCTATCAGCTCTCCGACAAGTATTTCATCAACCTGTCGATCTTTCAGTCGCTGCCGGACATCTGGGCCATTGACCAGGTGTTTCCGATCGTGCCACTGGCGCGCCTGCTGGAAACGCCGAACAAGCGTGCGGTGCTTGAAGACCTGACCTGCGACTCGGACGGACGGATCGATCAATACGTTGATCGCGGCCTGCTCGAACCGACCCTGCCGGTTCATGCCATCGACCCGGACGAAACCTATCTGCTCGGCATTTTCATGGCCGGCGCCTACCAGGAGACCCTGGGCGACATTCACAACCTGTTCGGGGATACCGACAGTGTTGATGTCTGGTTGACCGAGTCCGGGGTTCGGCTCGACAACGCCCGCGGTGGCGACACCGCCGACATGCTGCTGGAACTGGTCGGCTACTCCCCGCGCGCGCTGATGACCGCTTGCCGGGCACGCGTCGCAGCAGCCGGGCTTCCGGGCGAGGAAGCTGCCCAACTGGAGCGACTGCTGGCTGAAGGCCTGTCGGCCTATACCTACCTGGAAACGGAGAAACACGCACCATGAAAATCGGATGGATCGGACTGGGTGCCATGGGCTGGCCGATGGCAGGCCACCTGCATCGCAAGCAGCTACTGACCGGCATCTGGAACCGCAGCCAGGACAAGGCCAACGCTTTTGCCGAACAGCATGCCGATGTCCGAACAGCCAACAGTCCGGACGAACTGGCCGACTCGGTTGATGTCATTGCCACCTGCGTTTCGGCAGACGACGACCTGCACGCCGTCATCGAGGCGATGACCCCGTCGCTGAAGGCCGGGCACATCGTCGTTGACCATTCCACCGTCAGCCCCGCCACCGCGCGGACCGTGGCCCGGGCGCTGGAGAAACTGGAGGTGCCGTTTGTCGACGCACCGGTGACCGGCGGCGTCGAGGGTGCCATTCAAGGACGACTGGCAATCATGGCCGGTGGCCCGTGGGATGCGGCTCACCGGCTGGAGCCGCTTTTTTCAGCCTATGCCCGCGTTCATCATCACCTGGGCCCGAACGGCAGTGGCCAGGCTGCCAAGGCTGTCAACCAGCTGATGGTGGCCGGCATTGCAGAAGCCGTGTGCGAAGCGCTGGCCCTGATGGAAAACCTGGATCTGCCGCGCGAACCCATGCTGGAACTGCTCGGTGGCGGCGCGGCCGGCAACTGGTTTCTCGACAAGCGCGGTCGCAGCATGCTGGCCGATGAATTCGAAGTCGGCTTTGATCCGCGCCTGCTGTTGAAGGACCTGAAAATATGCCGGGCCCTGTGCGAGGAATCCGGTTTCCATTCAGCGGTGATTGACCAGGCCCTGGCCGATTACACCAGACTGCTTGAGCACGGCGAACCCGGTCGGGATATTTCCGCGTTGATTCGGCAAAAGCGTGATACCACCCCAAAATGACCTGACTGCGCACCGGCCTGGCAGGTTACGGGAAGATTCGTCGTAATAGGCTTCAGGAGGCACCCGATAGCTCGGGCCAATAACTTGAGCCGGGTGTCATGTCAGGCAAAAAGGGAACGTTTTCATGGTCAAGAAACTGATTGGACTAGGATGCGCAATCGCCTTGTTGGCGGCCTGCGCCAGCGGCAGCCAGGCCGAGCAGGAAATTGCTGACCTGGTGCAGGCCGACTTCAACGACAACCTTGGCATCGCGATCAGCGATAGCGAAGCGCGCTGTGTGGCCGGGGTGTTGATTGATACGCTGGGCGAGCAGCGGGCACTGGGCACGGCGCGCGAGGACGCGGCCATTCTGGAAGCGATGTCGGCCGATGAGGCCGGGCTCATCCTCCAGGGCATTGGCGAATGCGATATCGGCGCTTTCGGGGGGTGACAGGGCGCGCGCCCTGTCTCCCAGGAGCCTGCATTCAGTCCACGGGCTCGGTCTTGTCGCGAAGCTGGTTGAAATAATCCAGCTTTTCGCGAGCCATGACGCCGCCCAGCAGGACCAGCGCAATCAGATTGGGCGCTGCCATCAGGCCGTTGAACGTGTCGGCCACATCCCAGACCAGTTCCAGCGCGCCAACGGCGCCCAGAAACACGAACACCAGGAACAGCAAGCGGTAAGGCAGGACCACGCGCCGACCAAACAGGTATTCCCAGCTTTTCTCGCCATAGAAATTCCAGGTCAGCATCGTTGTGTAGGCAAAGAACACGATGGCGATCAGCACGATGTATCCGCCCAGGCCCGGCAACCCTTCAGAAAAGGCGGTACTGGTGAGGACCGCGCCAGTGACCACGCTGCCCTGTTCATCGACCGTGCCAAGCACGCCGGTCACCAGGATCACCAGCGCGGTCATGGTGCACACGACCAGGGTATCGATAAAGACTTCCCACACGCCCCAGAAGCCCTGCCGAAACGGCTGGTTACGCGCCTGGGCATGAACGATGGAAGCCGAACCCAGCCCGGCCTCGTTGGAAAAGATGCCGCGAGCAATGCCGAAACGAATCGCCATCGCCACCGAGGCACCGGCAAAGCCACCGACCGCTGCCGAGCCCTGGAAAGCGTGTTGCACGATCATGCCCAGCGCCGCCGGAATTTCGGTCAGGTGAATCGCCAGAATGCCGAGCGATCCGGCCAGGTAAGCCACGGCCATGATTGGCACGATTTTCTCGGCGGTCACTGCAATGCGGCTGATGCCGCCCAGGGTGACGGCGCCGACCAGGCCGACCAGTGCCAGCCCGGTTGCCCAGGTCGGCACGCCGAAGCCGCTGGCCACCGACTGGGCCAGGGTATTGGACTGCACCATGTTGCCAATGCCGAAGGCGGCCAGCCCGGCCAGGAAGGCATACAGCACGGCCAGCCATTTCCAGCGCTCGCCAAGGCCATTTTCGATGTAGTAGAAGACGCCGCCGGATACGCGGCCATCGGCATCGATATGCCGATACTTGAGCCCCAGCGTCGCCTCGGCCATCTTCGTGGCCATGCCGACCAGGGCCACCATCCACATCCAGAAAATCGCGCCCGGCCCGCCCAGCACGATGGCCGTGGCCACGCCAGCGATGTTGCCGACACCAATGGTCGCAGCCATGGCCGAGGTGACAGCCTGAAACGGCGAGATGGCGCCCGGCTCCTGGCGGCCGGCGCCACGAAACATCTGCCCGAAGCTGTGCTTCCAGGCATGCCCCAACTTGAGAAACTGGAAAAATCCGAGACGGATCGTCAGGTAAACGCCGGTCCCGACCAGCAGAATCATGAACGGCGGTCCCCAGACGATGCCGTTAAGCCAGCTGTTGGCAGCGGTAATGATGTCGAGCATGTTGCTTCCCTCTTGCTTGGTAGGCGATAGACTAAAGCAAATGGCGAGTCACTGCCGACCCCACTGAATCAAGCGTCAAGCAGTGCGCTGACTTGATCCGCTGCGGCCAGCCCGTCACGGTAACCCAGATCGATCAGTTCGCGACAGAATTCGGCCTCGAACAGGACAAAACCGGCCATCCTCCCGCTGCCCCAGGCACCCATGCCCTTGAGCAAGGTACGAACGCTGGCCGGCACGCGATGCGCATGTCTTGCAGCAATCTCGCGCAGATCGGATGAGGGCCGGATGAGCAGATGCTTGATCGGTCGCACATCAGGCGGTGGTTCGCAGCCCGTTGGCAGACTGGCCAGCAAGCTGTTGATCCGTTCCAGGCGATCCAGGTCACTGGTGATGTGATCCATGAAAATCACGTCCAGCAGGTGGCCGCCGATATCTCCCAGGCTGGGATAGCCCATGGGTGCATCAGGCTCCGGGTCCGGCAGCTCATCGCGAGTACCGATGATCAGCAGGCGGTCGGCGCCGCGATGCAGTGCCGGCTTCAGCGGCGCGGTCTGACGCATGCCGCCGTCGCCATAATATTCATGACCGATGCGCTGAGCCGGGAACAATAGCGGCAGCGCGGTGCTGGCCAACAGGTGCCGGTGATCAATCGCGCATGGTCGACCTAGCCTGCGCAGCGATTGCCAGCCGGCATCCTCATCGGCTGCCTGGAAGAAAGTCACCGCCCGGTTGGTCGCATAACCCGACGCTGTGACCATCAGCGAATCCAGCGCACCACAGGCCAGGGAACGGGCAATACCGTCGGTATCAAGCTGGCTGGCCAGCAAGCGGGCCAGCGGGTCATTGTTGAACAGCGATCGCGGATTGGCCACGCCCAATCCGCCCAGGGTCATGGCCGACAACCAGTGCAATCCAGATTTCAGGTTATGCAGCCAGCCAGTCCGATAGACCTGCTCGCAGCGCAGATTGCCCCAGAAGTGATCGAGTTGGGCCGCACCACGGGAAAAGTCTTCGGCATGGCTGGCGATGACCCCGGCATTGATGGCACCGGCCGAAATACCGCTGACGATGGGGAATGGAATCGCAGGTCCGGGCAGAACCTCTGCCAGCGCCTTCAACACGCCAACCTGATAGGCGCCGCGCGCACCACCGCCGGGCAGTACAAGCGCGGCTTGATGATTCATGGCAAGGCGCCAGTCAACCGCATGCCATTACCCGCCTCTCAACACCATCGCTTCATGGCCGTTGTCGAGCAGGCGCCGGCGCGCGCCGTCGGCCTCTCTGGCACTGTCGAAGGGGCCGACCCGAACGCGGTGCCAGGTCGCTTCATCGACGGTGACCGTCTGGACGCGAGCGCTGAGACCCAGCAGCGTTACCTGAGCACGCAGCGCCTCGGCATCATCGGCCGAACGGAACGAGCCAACCTGGAGCAGATACGGCCCACGGGGCTCGGCTTCCACCTGATCACGGGCCCGCTGTTCGATCTCGCGCTGCGGCACGACCACTTCAATCTCGGGCAGCACGGTAAAAAAGTCATACTGGCGCGAACGCCTGCCCTCGTCAGGCTCGGCAATCGGAGGTTCGTCGTGCCCCAGGGGCAAACCGGACCCGGCGTCTGTGCCGCCCGGCAGCCAGCCACCCAGCCAGGCAGCGGTTGCCAGGCCAAGTCCGCAAATCACGCCGGCCCCAAAGCTGAGAAAGCCGTGCCCGCCCCCACTGCTGGATTTGCTTCTGCGCGCCTGCCGTCGGGCCACTACATTTCCTCCGGCGCGGCCACGCCAATCAGCCCCAGACCATTGCGCAGCACCTGGCCGACAGCCGCCACCAGATTCAGCCGCGCGTTGCGGGTGTCATCGTTGTCAACCAGGAACTGACTGTTGTTGTACCAGGAGTGAAACTCGCTGGCCAGGTCGTGCAGGAAATGCGCCAGCACGTGCGGTGACCGGCGATCAGCGGCCGACTCGATCACCTCGGGATAACGGCCGATGGTGCGCAGCAAGGCCTGTTCAAAATCAGAATCAAGACGCTCGATGGCAGCCTCGCCAATGGCCTGGTTATGGCGGAAGCCGCGCGCATCCAGCTGGCGAAAAACACTGCAGATGCGGGCATGGGCGTACTGAATGTAGAACACCGGGTTTTCATTCGCGCTGGACTTGGCCAGGTCCAGGTCAAAGTCCAGATGCTGCTCGTGCGAACGCATCACGTAGAAGTAGCGAGCGGCGTCATTGCCGACTTCGTCGCGCAGCTCACGCAAGGTGACGAAGCTGCCCGAGCGCGTCGACATCTGCACCTTGCGGCCGCCGCGGAACAGAATGGCGAACTGAACCAGTTGAAAGTCCAGACGGTCCGGATCCTCGCCCAGGCCGCGGGCGGCGGCCTTCAGACGCGGCACGTAGCCATGATGATCAGCGCCAAAAATGTAGAGCGACGTGCCGGCACAGCGCTCCAGCTTGTCGAGCAGGTAGGCGACATCGGATGCGAAGTATGTGGTGCGTCCATTCTCGCGGATCACCACCCGATCCTTGTCATCGCCCAGTTCTGAAGCCTTGAACCAGGTGGCCCCGTCCTTGACATACAGCCAGCCCTCCCGATCAAGGCGCTCGATGGCCCGCTGCAGGGCCCCCGAATCTTCCAGGCTGCGCTCGGAGAACCAGTGGTCGAAGTGAACACCGAACTGGCCCAGATCATCGCGGATATCGCCAACCATGGTGTCGAGTGCCGCGCTGAAACAGGCCTCGTAGCCGTCGGCGCCAAGCAGCTCTCTGGCCCGCGCAATCAGGGCATCAATATGGCGTTCGGCATCCTTGCCATCACCATCCGGGGGCAAACCGTCAGTGACGGCAAGCTGGGCATGGCGGAGCTTGTCGCCGTGCCGCTCGCGCACTTCCCGGGCAATATCGTAGATGTACTCTCCGCGATAGCCGTTGCCTGGAAAATCAACTCGCTCGCCGGCCAGCTCCAGGTAGCGCAACCAGACCGACACCGCCAGAATGTCCATCTGCCGGCCGTGGTCATTGACGTAGTATTCCCGCATCACTCGGTAGCCGGCGGCGTCCAGAATGGAAGACAGACTGGCCCCGTAGGCAGCACCGCGACCGTGGCCGACGTGCAGGGGGCCGGTCGGGTTGGCACTGACGTACTCGGCCAGCACCTCGCCCCGGCTGCCCGCCGGCGCGCGGCCGTAGTCCTCGCCCTTGGCCAGCACATCGCGCACAACCACCCTCAGGTGATGAGGGCTGACAAAGAAATTCAGAAACCCGGGACCAGCGATTTCAACTTTGTCGACACGCTTCGACGCGGGCAGGCGCGCACTGATCAGTTCAGCAAGCTGGCGAGGATTCTGCCCAACCTTCCGCGCAAGGACCATGGCAATATTGCAGGCGTAGTCGCCGTGCGAACGATCGCGCGTGCGCTCGACATGCACATCGACGGGTCCATCGAGCGCTAAAGTACCCTCGCGCTTCAAGTAGCCAAGGGACTGACCGATCAATTCTTCAATGTAGGCACGCATTTGACGTGACGTTCCAATGGGGCAAAGCGGTATTGTAACGAGCCCGGCTGTCGGTGATGATAAAACGCTTATCCACAGAGGCTGTGGATAAGTATGTGGGCAACGCTTTGAACATCGGCTGCAAAGGCTTTCATTGCGGCTTCCGTCACAAATTGGTCAATTTTCTTACAATTGCATAAAGTAAATAAGTTCAATAACTTACTGACTTATAGTGAACCAGCAGGCAGGGTTGGCGAGCTAAACCGTTGTTTAACCTTTGCCGGCCCGACATGTGAATAAGATTTTCAAAAAAGGCTTGACAATGTCCAATATCCGCTCCTACCTCGATCACCAGCCAACCATCGCGCCGGGTGTCTGGATCGACCCCGCTGCCACGGTCATTGGCAAGGTATCCCTTGCCGAGGATGTCTCGGTGTGGCCAAACGCGGTTCTGCGCGGCGATGTCAACGAAATCTCGGTTGGTGCTCGCACCAATATCCAGGACGGCACCATCTGCCACGTCACTCACGATGGCCCTTACAGTCCGGGTGGGCTGGCGCTGGTGCTGGGCGAAGATATCACGGTCGGTCATGCCGCCATCCTGCATGCCTGCACCATCGGCGATCGCTGCCTGGTTGGCATGGGCGCACTGGTCATGGACGGCGCAAAAGTCGGCGACGATGTCATGATTGCGGCCGGCAGCCTGGTCAGCCCCGGCAAGGTGCTGGAGTCTGGCTGGCTATACCGCGGCCGACCCGCTGAAGCCGTTCGTCGCCTGACTGACAAGGAGCTGGAAATGCTTCGCTATTCGGCAGCCCACTATGTCCGCCTTAAAGACCGGTATCTAAAGTCCGCTGAAAACCCACATTGAGGAATGATGCTGATAGATCGACCAGCGCTCATCGTGCTCGCCAAGAACGAAAGTAAAGCGGACACGGGCTTTGATTTCCTCACTTTCAGGGCTGTCCTGCCAGCGAAAAATGTAGTGTCCGGCAGCCAGCACCAAATCCCTCAGGCCACGAAGCCGCAGCTCCCTGCAATCGACCTGCATGCGATGCCGATTCAGAAACTTGTTGAAATAGTCCTGAATCTGCTCAGGCTTATCCCGCAGATGAGCAGCAATCGTTCCCCAAAACTGGGCATCGGGGTGGTACAGGGCAGCGACCGCCTGCGCATCGCAGCGGGCAACGTATTCCTGCCATTGCTCCAGCAATGCACGCGCACTGAGTTCCTGATCAGGCGACATATCTCTTAAACTTGAGTCAGACGTCTCACCATTCTACCCGCGGAGCAAGGATCTGATGGACCAAGTGCCCACGCTGGCCGCCAACGGCCTGAACATGCCTGTTCTAGGCTTTGGCACCTTTCGCCTGGACGAGGAAACCGTTCGCGCCATTCTTCCAGAGGCGTTGGATCTGGGCTACCGTCATATTGACACCGCTCAGGTTTACGGCAATGAAGCGGCGGTGGGCGAAGTAATCTCGGCCGCTGGGTTGGCGCGCAATGAGCTGTTCGTCACCACCAAGGTGTGGGTAGACCACTATGAGCCAACCGAGCTGATGCAGTCGATTGAGGAAAGCCTGGCCCGCTTGCGCCTGGATCAGGTCGATCTGCTGCTTCTGCACTGGCCGGTATTCGGAAGCAAGGGCATGAACCCAACGCTGGAGACCCTGATGCGGGCCCGGTCTGCCGGATTGACCCGGCACATCGGCATCAGCAACTTCAACATCGACCAGACCGAACAGGCCGCCAGCTTTTGCGGCGAGGGTACCCTGGCAACCAACCAGGTTGAATACCACGCCTACCTCAACCAACGTCGGCTGCGTCGAGTGCTGGGCCGCCATAACCTGGTGCTGACCGCACACACACCGCTGGCCCGCGCTCAGCTGGTCAACGATCCAGTGCTTTGGGAGATCGGTTCTCAGTACGGCAAGACTGCGCCGCAAGTGGCCTTGCGCTGGTTAATTGAGCAGGATAGGGTGGCAGCCATACCGGCCACCTCCAATCCGCATCACGCCAAGGCCAACATCGACGTATTCAAGTTCAGTCTCAGTCAGCAGGATCAGGAACGAATCGCCGCACTGGACCGCGGCGAGCGCTTGGTCGACCCAGACGAGCTCTCACCCGCCTGGGACGACTGAATCTGCCGGGTTCGGTGCTACTTGCCGGACTTGCCATCCATTTGCTGCATGAATGGCTTGATGACGTCGAGCGGCAGCGGGAAAACAATGGTGGAATTCTGCTCTCCACCAATATCGCTCAAGGTCTGCAGATAACGCAGCTGCATCGCACCCGGTGCCTCGGCCAGCTCGGTGGCAGCCTCGACCAGTTTCTTCGCCGCCTGCTGCTCGCCATCGGCCAGAATCACCTTGGAACGACGGGTACGCTCGGCCTCGGCCTGACGGGCGATGGCTCGAATCATCGACTCGTCCAGGTCGACGTGCTTGATTTCGACGTTGGCCACCTTCACGCCCCAGCCGTCGGTCTGTCGATCGAGAATTTCCTGAATGTCTTCGTTGAGCTTGTCGCGTTCGGACAGCATTTCATCAAGCTCATGCTTGCCCAGCACGGAGCGCAGCGTAGTCTGGGCAAGCTGGCTGGTTGCATCCATGAAGCGCTCGACATTGATGATCGCTTTCTGCGGATCAACCACCTTGTAGTAGATCACCGCATTGACCTTGACGGAGACGTTATCGCGCGAGATCACATCCTGGGTTGGCACGTCGAGAACGATCGTGCGCAGATCAACCCGCACCATTTGCTGGACGAAGGGAATGACGATGATGATGCCTGGACCCTTGACCTTGTAAAAGCGCCCCAGGGTAAAGATGACGCCGCGCTCGTACTCTCGCAAGATCTTGATGGTGTTGGCAATCAACAACACCAGGACCACAACGATCGTGGTGACAAAATATAAAAACTCGCCAGTCATGACAGCTCTCCTAAAAGTAGAAAATTCAACCGGCCCGCACGTGCAGGGTGAGGCCATCGACGGCAACGACCTTGACGGAATCGCCCCGACCAATCTCGTCTTCGCTGCGCGCACTCCAGTCTTCGCCCTCGATATGGACGCGACCGCGGCCATCCTGGAAATCGGCAATCGATTCTGCCTGCCGGCCAACCAGTGACTCGGTGCCGCTGACTCGTGGATTACGATGGGATCGAGCCGCCAGGTAAATGACGGCAAAGAAGACCAGCGCCGATGTCAGACCCATGGCCACGATCAGGCCGGTATTGACGGTAAACCCGGGCACATCTGTATCCATGAGAATGATTGAACCAAAAACCACCGCCAGCACGCCGCCAATACCGAGGATGCCGAACGATGGCACGAATAACTCCACGGCAATCAACGCAAACCCCAGCACCATCAGCGCCAGGCCGGCATAGTTCACCGGCAGAATCTGAAACGCGTACAGCGCCAAGAGCAGGCAAATACCGCCAATCACGCCGGGCACCAGGGCGCCGGGGTTATAACCTTCCAGTATCAGGCCGTAGATGCCGATCATCAACAGGATATAGGCCAGGGTCGGATTGGTGATGATGCTCAGGAATTCATAGCGCCAGTCTGTCTCGACAACTTCCACCCGAATACCGTCTGTATCCAGGACAACGCTGCGCTCGGCCAACTGAATCTCGCGGCCGTTGACCGCCGCCAACAGCTCGCTGACCGTTTCCACCCTGAGATCAATGACATTTTTTTCCAGGGCCTCACTGGATGTCAGGCTGACGGCTTCGCGAACCGCACGCTCGGCCCAGTCTGCATTGCGACCGTGGCGCTCTGCCAAGCCCCGGATGTAGGCCACGGCATCCTCGACAACCTTGCGTTCCGTGGCTGTTCCCGGCAGCTCGGCCGGTTCGTCTGATGCCTCTTCCTGATCCGATGAATCCTGGTCCGGCTGGTCTGATTCCCTGCCGGCCTCTTCAACCGCATCCCTGGCGCGCTCGACAGGGCTGCGTTGGCGACGCGGCTGGCGATCTTCCTCGCCACCACCACCGACCTGCACCGGCGTTGCGGCGCCGAGGTTGGTCGATGGCGCCATCGCCGCAATGTGCGAGGCATACAGCAGATAGGTACCGGCCGAGGCTGCGCGTGCCCCCGGCGGCCCAACCCAGGTTGCCACCGGCACGTCCGCATTCAGGATGGTTTTGATCATGTCGCGCATGGACGCATCCAGACCACCCGGCGTATCCATTCGGATGATGACCAGCTCTGCGCCTTCGCTCTCGGCCCGCTCAATGCCTCGAATAACGTAATCACGCGTGGCTGGGCCAATCGCACCGTCCACTTCCAGCATCAATGCCACCCGGTCAGCCGCTGGCAGCTGGTTGATCGCCAACATTCCCAGCGCAACACAAACCGTGGCCAAGGTGGCCGCTCGATGCCAGCCAGACCGAATGCCCTGCATGATGTAATGCCCGTTCATGACTCCACATTAGATCGTAGTCGGGCTGACAGGAATGTCAACAGCACAGGCGGCCGAAAAAAAAACCCGGCCGATTGATCGGCCGGGCTTGAGAGGCACCTTCTTGTGGAACGGGTGCTGTATTCGATTGGGCTGGACGGGCGTTTCAGCGCCGCCGGCAACCCCCCTATTTTACAGTTTCAAAACGATCCGTAAATACCCGCGTAACAGGCGGCTCCACAATCATGTCGATTTCCACCCCCAACATGGGCTGATTCGGATCAGAACTGGATAAACAGACCAATGCCCGATAGGCACCGGGATCAAGATCGGCAGCATCTACCGTCAGCGTGACATCGCGCTGGTCGCCAGGCAGCAGCATCCCCGCCTGATCATTGTCGGCCAGGCTCAGCCAGGCGATGGGCTCTGGATGCTGACAGCCGGCAACAGCCATTTTGTGCAAGGTAATCGACAAATCCTGCCAGTGCATGGACCCGGCTTGACTGCTATGCCAGTCATGGGCCAGGCGAAACTGCCAGCCGCCAGCATCCAGCACCCCTTCATCGCCAAACAGGGGCTGACTCAAGGCATCGAGCCAATGGCTGCTGGCGTAACTGCCGTCCTGGTCGCTGGATGGACCCTGGAATGACCAGGCGTTGACAAGGCTGGAGAAGCCGCCCAGCGTACCCGGGGATTGATCGGGTGCCTGAAACTCCAGCTGAAGATCCGACGCGCGTCCGGGCTGCTCGCTGATGCCACTGACGTCACCGGAAAAGCTCAGTCCGATTACCCGGCCGCTGCTGGTTACGCCGGCATCCTGGCTGACCAGAAATGAGGAACTGTCGCTGCCCGGAGGCGTCAGCAACACCTGGCCCAGAGACAAAGTTTCGTCCAGCGTCGGATCATGCGGCCTGCTGCCATCTTCTTTTCGCGCAGGCAAGGCCCGGGCAAACTTCAGCTCCCAGTCGAGGGCCGCGGCGCCATCCTGGTTATCAAGCCCAAGGGTAAGCTGGGTCATCTGACCGACTTCGATAACCGGAGCAGGCTCAAGCAAGGCGGCTGCGGCACAGGGAAGGTCCTTTTCCAGCTTGAGCTCCAGCGCCAGGCTGTCTCCGGCCTGGGCCTCAAGGTCCGTCAGCGTCTTGCTGCCATGGCCTTCGGCCGAAACCGTCAGGTCGTAAGGTTGGAAGCGGACGTCTGCACCGAGCTGAAACTGGCCATTCTGTGGAAGATCCAGTTCACGCACAGGCCCTTCGCTGGAAGCCAGGATCAGCCGGGCATCGGCGGGCGGGGCCGATGCCTGGCCACAGTACCCCGCTGCGGTCACCTCCCCGCTCATGGTCCAGCTATGCGGATTGGCCATTACTTCGAGCTGAAAATCCTGGACTGCGACCGGCACGCTCGCTCCGGCGGGAAAAAGACAGAGACGAATCGGGTAGTTTCCGCTGGCCAGACCTTCCGTGCGCACCATCAGCGCCAGCGCGCCGCTTTCATCGGCTTCCAGTGAGCCCAGGGCCGGTAGACCATCCAGCCAATCGGGCGGGTCGTTCTGACAAGCAGCGCCACGCCCGGCGACCAACTGCCAGTCGAATCCAGATGCCCCCGCGTTGGCAAGCGTCAATTCAAGGGGGGCCTGCTCCCCGGCTTCCAGACTGAGAAATGCGGTGTCAACCTGCAGCTGGGGACAGGCATCGTTGACGCGCAGATCCACCGTCAACGCGTATTCGTCACCGCCGCCCAGCGGCGGCAAGGCAACCTCCGCCCCCTGATGGCCAGGCGCACTGACAGTCAGCAGCTGACCAGCAACCCCCGCTTCCACCGGTAGCTGAAAGTGGCCACCGGGGGCGGTCTGAACCATTCCAGCACCATCACCGAGGCCCACTGCAGCGCCCGCCAGCGGGGTGGATGCCGCATCACATTCACCAAGCGTATTGACTTGGCCGCTCACCAGGGCCTGATCCGGGCCCGGTGCGGGAAACAGATCCAGACGCACCGGAACGACCAGCTCGGCCGCATCCAGGGCATTGCTGGTCAAACATAGTGCCGTTTCATGGCGGCCCGGGATCAGTGCGGTTGCATCGAAAGCCAGGGCAAGCTCGCCCACCTCTCCCGGCTCGAGTTGACCTGCCATCGGGCTGATCGACAGCCAGTCAGGCTCAGCCACCTGCTTGCAGTCATCATGGTTGATGATCAGGGTCACCTCCAGGTCGTGCCAATCCATGCGACCGCCGTCAGCAAAGTCGTTGCTGAATCCCAAAGTCCATTCACCGGTCAGCTCGACAGCTTTTGACCCCAACGGGTCATCATGAAAACTGGCATACGTGTCGCTGAGTGATGATCCAACGCCCTGGAAATCCCAGGGACGATCCAGGCTGTCGAATCCGCCAACAGGAAACTCATCCCCCTGTGGCGAGGTCACCACCAGCCGCAGATCAGAAGCCCAGCTTTCGGGCTCGAGATCGACCGTGCCACGAAATTGCAGGCCTGTGACCCGGCCCGGTTGGACCGCATCCATCAGCTTGCCATGGATATGGGCAGGTCCGCCCCCGGCCAGGCTGAAAGGGGGAACCGAAAAACTGATCTTGTCGGCCGCTCCCGTCGATCCACGAACGGTTGCCCTGGCCTGCCATTCCAGCGCGTAAGCGCCCGGGTTAGCCAGGGTCAGATCAGCATGGACGACGGCGCCTTCCCCGGCATGCACATTCAGTTGCTCAGGATCGACCAGCAAGGCCGCTCCGGGCTGGCCGGATAGCGCAACGGTAAAGCGCAACGGCGAGGAGCGACCAGACAACTCGGTCAATCTGATCTCGGCAAAGCGCAGCTCACCTTCCAGGTCGGCCAATGGGCGAGCCTGGATCGAGAGTGTCTGCTTCTCCTCCAGGCCCCCGCCAAAGCTGAACTTGCCGGGACTGACATCGATAGCCACGTCACCCGGTGCGACGATGGTCACTTGCCAATCGCTGGGTTCGGTCAGCGTGTTGCGCAGTTCGCGCTGCCAGGAACAGGCCGGGCTGCAATCACGGTCGCGCAGCGCCGGCAGATTAAGCTTGCGCACATCACCCCCCAGTACCGGGCGCGCGGACAGAAAAGCGTCCATGGACTCATCCAGCACCAGACCGACCCTGACCGCCTGCGGCAAATCGACCCTGCCGCTGCCTACCTCGTCAGGATGCCAGGGCGTCTCACCGTCGGCCGCGTAGCCCTGCGCAAACGCACTCAGGCGCAGCGCAGACTTCACCTCCATCGCACTCCAATCCGGATATGCCTGACGCAGCAACAGGGCTGCACCGGCCACGTGCGGGCTGGACATCGAGGTGCCGGACCGCAGGGCGTAGCCATCCGGCCAGGCAGAGCGGATGTCAATGCCTGGGCCGGTCAGGTCCGGCTTCTGCAAGTTAGCCAGCGGATCAGGCGTGGGGCCACGCAAGCTGAATGGCGCCAGCACATCGCCCTGGGCCGGCACCCCGGCCGACGTGACGTTGCGACTGCTGGCAGCGACGCTAAGCACCCAGGGACCGAGATGATTGACCGCACCAACCGGATTGCCCACACCTGGACCGGTATTGCCGGCAGCAGCAACAACGACAATGTCGGCAGCGACCAGGTCAAGCTTGGCTCGATCATTGTCTCGCCAGGGGTCCCGCCCGCCCGAGATCGAAAAATTGACGACGGCGGCATCGCCGTCCAGCAGCACCTGGTTCAGGCCGGCCAGGATATGGGATTCGGGACACAAGGCATCGGGGCAAACCTTGTAGCTTCGAAGACTGGCGCAGGGAGCCACACCGCTGATGAAATCCTTGCCAGCCGGCATGGGCGGCGCCGGAATCGCTGAGCGATCCACCTGATTGCCCGCCAGAATCCCGGCAACATGGCTGCCATGCCCGTGGCGATCGAACGGATCGGCACCATTGCAAAATCCCAGGCCATCGGTTGATGAACAATCGACCTTGGCAAGGACTTTGTCAGGATGGTCCACGCCATGGGAACAATTGACATCATTGACAAAAGAAGGATGCGCGCCCTCCGGTAATCCGGTGTCCAACACAGCGGCCACCAAGCCCTGGCCACGAAGGCCATTCCCACTCGGCAGGGATGGATCGTCCCAGACCAGGTCGGCACCAATGAAGCCGGGGCTGTTCCAGGTAGCCAGCTCGAACTGTCGCTCCCGTCGAACGGCTCCGACACCCGGCTGGAAAGCCAGCAGACGCGCCTCCGAGGCACTGATACGAACAGAAACACCATTATGGCTGGCAAAGTAGCGGTGCAGCGGAACCAGATCCCGTCCCAGCGCCCGCGCCAAAGTCTCGATCGTTTCATCTTGAAGCATTTGCAGGCTGGCTATATCAGCACGGGAAAAACCAGCGTTTGCATCCAGATGCGGCAGTTCCAGCGTCACGAGAAAGATCGAGGAATCCTGCACGGAATCATGGGCCAGCGCCCATTGCGCAAAAGCCCACAGACACACCGACAGGACGAGCGTTCGAAGCATGATCGGATCATAACCCGACAAAGTGCATGAATCTGGCATCATGGACCCGTATCCACACTGAATCCCGATATGAATAAGCAGGACACCATGGATCAGCTGGCAATGAACCCTGACCAGCTCTACCGCGAAGAAGTCTTTACCGACCAGGAAACCGGCTCGATTCGCCGCCTGACACCAGTGAATCGTGACGGCAGCCCGGATCCTGACAGAGACGTTCAATACGTTGGCCAGACCCAGGTCATGACGCCCGCCGGGCCACTACCGCTTAGTTTCGAGTTGCAAGGCAACAGCCTGGGTGAAGCAGCGGCCCAGTTTGCCCAGGCCGCTGGCCAGGCCATTCAGGAAGCCGTCGAAGAAATCAAGCGACTGCAGCGCGAACAACAGTCGTCCATCATGGTCCCGGGCCAGGGTGGCCAAGGCGGAATGCCCGGCGGCGGAATGCCCGGCGGCGGCATCAAGCTTTAATTAGCCGTATGGCCTACTAGTGGGCCAAAAAGCGAAGGGCCGCCCGGTGGGCGGCCCTTTTTTATCTCCTTTTGGCAGATCGTGCGGGAACCGAAAGACTCAGTTCCCAGCCTCGAAGCGGTCGGAGAAGATGTCGTCCGGCAGCAGGAAGCCTTCGCCATCCAGCGTCACCGTCTCGGTGCTGCCACCGATAGTCGCCACCGTCACCGCGCCGAACGAGGCCTGGGCCGCGGTCGGGGTGAATGTGACTTCCACCGTGCACGACTCAGCCGGGGCCAGCTCCGTGCC